>DGHL01000099.1:0-29437 GCA_002392645.1 Prevotellaceae bacterium UBA3849 | reverse complement strand
CATACTTCGTAAAGCGTAGCGGCAGTGACTTCGTAGCTGACTACAAGACTGCCCACTATGTATATGGTGGCGGTAACCTTGCTTCTGTAATAGGTATATACAATAACAGCAGCGACGCTGAGATTACCGACATTGAGGGCACCGACATGGCAACGATTGCTAAGACCGCCAAGTCTGGCGGTAACACTACCGTCAACATCAACAATGGCGTGGGTACTGCTCAGCTCAGCGTTTATGGCGCGGGCTATGGTGCCAATACATACGCTAACATGACCACAATCAACATCAACAACTTCGATAAGACAAAGAAGATAGACAGTTCTACGACAAAGGTTATCGGTCTAAAAGAAGTATATGGTGGTGGTAACGAGGGATTGGTATATACCAATACCACGGTCAATGTTAATGGTGGTCAGGTGCTCGGTAATGTCTTCGGCGGTGGCAACCTCGCCGATGTGGGTACGCTGGCAAACGGCGCGCTCACGCCATTCGGTACTATGGTGTCACTTGCCAACGATGATGCCTTTATCTATGGTAACATCTATGGCGGCGGTAACCAGGCTAACGTAGAGGGTACCTCACAGGTTAGCGTATCAATGGGTTCGTTCGCAGGCGAGATATTCGGTGGCGGTAAGGGCGTGCTGACAAGCAATGACGTGGTAGGTAAGTCTGCTGACGTCATCGGTCAGACGGCAGTGTTCGTCAATGGTGCTCGTGTACTGTGGAACAAGATGTGGGACTGGACGAACAGTGAGTTCATCAACTGGAATGGTGACACAGGTGCGTCTGCAGCTTCTTCGTTCCTCGTTAATCCAAGTGCAAGTGTTCCTGTATTCAAGAATAACCATAATATATACGGTGGCGGTGAGTTTGCCTGCGTGGTAACCGATACGGCGAGGGTAGAGGTAACTAATGGTGCTGTGCCTTCCGACCTTATCAATAAGCCTGTATGGAAGAATGCATTTGAAGATGACAAGAATCCTCACTTCTATGTCTTTGGTGGAGGCTATGGAGCCTTTACTCAGGTAAAGAACACCGACGTTACAGTAGGTGTTGAAGGATATTTCAGCGACGATTTGGATGAGAGCACCAACCAGCAGTGGTCACTCGATGTTTCATTCGAGGATAACAATGGTGTAACAGCAGTAGATGGCTCTGGCGGTAGCATGGATATCTTCGGCAATAACTACGGTATCGGTGGCTATACCATACTCGGCGTAATTGGCGGCGGCTATGCCGGACTCGTAAAGGACAATACCAACGTAACGCTTGGCGGTACCACCTTCGTTCACCGTGTGTATGGAGGTGGATACGGTCAGTTGGCAGCATATAATGATCTTGCAGCAGCAACAAAACTTCATAACCAGGCTAACCAAACAAATAGCCTTTTGAAGGATGGTGAAGCAAAGGATCGTACTAACCTCGGTGAGGTAGGTGGCAACACTCGCGTAACAGTAGGTCTCTCCAAACCTGACGAGAGTGGCAGAACAGGTGGCGTATATGGCGACGTATTCGGCGGTGGCGCCGGTGTGGAGTCAACAAATAATGGTGAAGGCGACTATACCGATTACCCAGACATGGGTAAGGTGCTCGGCTTCACGCGCGTAGATATAATAGAGAACGCGCGCGTACATGGTAACGTATATGGCGGTGGCGATGTTGCTAACGTAGTCAACTCCAACTCCGCAAACCTCGCTACCGATTCCACTACGGTGGTGAAGCTACGCGGTGGTGATGTATTCGGTGAAGTCTTTGGTGGTGGTAAGGGTCGTGTCATCACGCAGGCTAATGACTATACTCTGTTAGGTAACATTACGGGTAACTCTTACGTCATTGTGAGGGACTCACTCAAGACTGAGGTGGTAGAGGACGTAGAGCAAACAGTCACCATCTCTCCAAACATCTGGGGTAACATCTATGGTGGTGGTCAGGTAGGCGACATCACGGGCAATACCTACATCAAGGTTGAAGGCGGTAACATCGGTGACAACATCTTCGGTGCAGGTTTCGGAAATATTGATAACGATGGTTACCAGAGCTCTGCCGATGTTATGGGCAGCACGAATATCACCATCAACGGTGGTTCATACCTGTGGAAGCAGGCAGCCGAGACCGATGGCAATATCAAGACTCTGACCGATACGAAGATAGGCAAGGAGACGGCACACGCCATCATTGACGCACGTAAGAATGGCGAGGAATCAGCTGAACTGAAGGCACTGCAGGACAACTATGCCGATGTATTCAACTATGCTGACAACCTCTTTGTGAAAAACCATAACATATATGGTGGTGGTAACACCGTGTCTATTGTGGGTGGTTATGTAGACATAGGTGGAACAGAGCATAAAACGGATGACGACCAGTCGGCTACGATTACCGTCAACCATGGTATGCTCAATGACGATGTGGCATACTATGACGACAAGAACTGGAACCTCAGTTCACTGCTCACACAGCTCGTAACCGACAACAACTCTCACCCACAGTTCTCTGTGTTTGGTGGTGGCTACGGCATAAACACACTCATTGATGGCAGTACAGCCGTTAACGTACATGTGGGTAAGGATAGCGAGACCTATGCCAATAAGGCAGCCGACCAGGCTACATGGAACGCACTGTTCAACACAACCGATGGTGTGTGGAAGACAGAATACGATGATATACCACCTACCGACAAGATTAAGTATTATGGTGGCACGAGTGGTTCAAATGGTATCTACCGTTATATCACCACACGTCTTGCCAACTGCTTCAGCATACCTAACCACACCTTCATGGACATCGTGGGTGGCGGTATGGCTGGTAAGGTGACTGACAACACCGTCGTTACTGTATCCGACCAGTCTATGTGTCAGAACATCATAGGTGGTGGTATCGGTATCAAGCCTGCAAGTTTAGGGCTCGCTCCTACAGGTAATGAGGACTTCGGACAGGTAGGTGGAACGGCAACGGTGAGCATCACGGGTGCCATCGTGGCTGGCAACGTCTATGGCGGAGGTGCTGGTGTGGAGTCTTATAAGGATGCTGATGGCAACTTCAAAGACTTCCCTAATATCGGTGCAGTGGATAAGACCACAAGCGTAACCATCGACGGTACGCCTTCAGGCACCGTAATATTCGGTAAGGTATATGGCGGTGGTGACATTGCCGACGTCAAGAACTCTGCCAACGTGGAGGATGCCGATGCTACGGCAGCGGCTTCTACAGTACTCATCCAGGGTGGTTGCGTATATCAGCAGGTATTCGCGGGTGGCTCAGGTAGAATAGCTTCTGAGTGTAAAGACTACACCTCACTTGGTAAGGTATATGGCAATACCAAGGTAACCATACAGGCTAACCCAACTAACTCTCCTGCTAACGATCCATGGTTGTGGAACCGCGTATATGGTGGTGGCTCTTACGGCTCAGTGGCTAAGAACGTTAGTGGCAACGGTGGTAACACCTTCGTCAATATCACTGGCGGTCACCTTGGCTACAACATCTTCGGTGCCGGTCTGGGTGACGTTCGTACCATCAACGATGCTGAGAGCATCACCTATTCTAACGTGGCAGGTAACACCAATGTCAGCATCACGGGTGGTGAGTGGTGTCTCTCTCAAATGTGGAACCTCGAAACCAAGAACTGGGAAGAGGCTACAGGCGGTACGTCGGCACAGTTTGATGACGATCTTAAGAAGTTCAAGATAAACCACAACATCTATGGTGGTGGTAATGCCGCTTCCAATGTTGCAGGCATAGCTAACGTGAAAATGACAAAGGGCTTGCTGCTCTCTACTACAGCCCTTGGTCGTGATGGTACTGACCTCTTCAGTGAGACAGAGTGGAAATCAATATACGAGAAGTCTGGCTCATTCCACTTCAGCGTAATCGGCGGTGGTTATGGTGAGCACACAGTGGTTGACAGTACTCGCGTTATACTCAACATAGGTGAGGATTGGGAAGAAACAGCCATCACAGCCTCTGACTCAGAGTCTGAAACGGATAAATTAAAGACCGACCTCTCAGGTGCGTTCAAGACTGCTCAGTCAGTGCTCGACGTCATCGGTGGTGGTTATAATGGTAGGGTGAACAAGGGCACCTACGTGCTCCTTGATGGCAACCCATACCTGCGCCGAGCTTACGGTGGTTCGTTCTATGCTAACGTTGATAACACCAAGATGGAAATCAAGGCAGCCAATGTGGATGACATCTATGGTGGCTGTATGATGGGAGATGTGGCTAAGAGGGCAATCCTTAAAATAGGTGAAGACGCTGCAGATGCTAACTCACGCATCTTCGTCAATCACAACATCTTTGGTGGCAACGACGTGTCAGGACAGATTAACGGACTAATCACCGTTGATATTCGTGGAGGTAAGATATATAATAATGTGTATGGTGCCGGCAACGGTAACTACCTATATCGCCTTAATGAGGATCGTCAGAAGGTTACCACGCTCGAAGACTTTGTAAGCGATGGTAAGACCTACGCACTTCTCTATGATGTGCCACGTCGCGCAGAGTTGATGCCTGCTTCTGCTGAGAGTTCAAGCGAGGCAGCACGTATGGTAAACATCAACTCTTTCCGTCCGCTTTCTCAGTACATAGACCTCAGTATTGCGGGTGTAGCAGGCTCTCCTGCTATGTCAGGTGCTGGCGGCGAGACAGCTCGTGTGAAGGTTCTCGGTAAGATATTCGGTGGTGGTAATACTGCTACCGTTACCAAGCTTGATGGTAATGCCCCTACCGTAACGGTCAACATAGGTAACTATGTCAAGGCAAATGAGGTTTACATGGGTTCAGATGGCGATGCTATGTTCAACGAGTCAGCCAATAGCTTCCTTGCCGACTTCATACGTCTCAATAACGTGCAGCTTGCAAACGGTATCAATTGGGTTAACGACCCATATAACAAAGCAATTCCTGAGAAGTATCTGCCTCTGACGCAATCTCAGCGTCAGACTACCTTCCCACATATCATCGACCTCTACTTCCAGCCAGTCGAGATGTCTGTTCAGCCTACGCTGAAGTGGAACGGTAAAAATGCCAACATCAATACCTACGATGGTTCTGCACTTACAGAAACCACCATCGGCAGTTTCTTCTGCGGTGGTAATCGTGGTAACATGGACGTAACGCCAGGCAATGATGGTAATGTTATCAACTACATATTCCCTAGCGGTCTTACCATCAAGGATAAGATAGTGGGCGGATGTAACAATGCCAACTACATAAACACCGACCTTGGTCTTGAGCACATGGGTGGTTACCTGCTCGGTAAGCGTGCTACCACTGAGGCTATGATAAAACTCAAAGTGGCTGATGGCTGTAACATCAAGCCTTACTCTGTTGGTGATACCTATGCAGGTGGTAATATCTACGGTGGTTGCTACACCTCAGGTACAATTAGTGGTGACATCCACATCGATGTTCATACTAATATGCTTAAGACATTGGAGGTTGACAAGCTCGCAGCTACCGATGCTGCTGGTGTGTCAGCAGGTTGCATCTATGGTGCAGGCTATGGTGTTGACTCTTATGTCTATGGTAACGTAGAAGTTGCACTCGGCACTTCAACTCAGACATGCTCTCAAGCCACCGCTGGTGGTGAAGAACAGAACTCACTCAATATTTCTTTGAGTGGAGCTGGCAACAACAAGACTACCGATGTAACACCTGTCACCTTCGATGATACGGGCTCTGCAGCCAACTCTATCTATGGTGGTGGCGAGAGAGGTAAGGTAATTGGTAACACCGTGGTGAAGATTCTCAACGGTCACGTAGCAGGCGATGTCTGCGGTGGTTCTTATGCTGGCGAGCAGTATGGTTCTACCCATGTCTTCTTAGGCTATCCAGACTACTACGAGGTTAAGAAGTCTGGCTACTATCTCATCAAGCGTGCTGACAAGGCAAGTGATAACAACCTTTTACGCAACTACGATGATTCAAAGGTTATCAAGGACACCATACGTCTTGTGAAGGGTGACTTTATAGCACCTTGTGTATATGACTCTATCTATGCTGTAAGCACTCCTGCTACTCCAACGGCCCAAGATATTACGGCTTCAAAGAGTACTTACTTCGAAGAACGACACACTGCTATCGAATCAGGCAATTGGAGTAATGTCAACATCCTAATCGACGAGGGTGTATATGGTGGTGGTTACGAACTCACCTCTGGCTACACAGGTACTGGCGGTGTTGGTTCTTACACTGTTAAGAAGTACACTTCTGAGAATAATGTCAATAACTCCGAGTTGCTTGAGACCACCGATCCGCTCTATAACAAGACTGCTGGCGCAGGTGGTAACACCACAGTGCTGGTATGGGAGGATGACTATGCTACTACGGGTGCTACTCATGAGCATATCACCATCTCTCAAGAGTCTGCCGAGGGCGGTCTTTATGGTGACGGTCACCTCTCTTACTCCGAGGGCTTCCGTGCTGGTGAGTTGAAGGGTTATGGATATGCTAACCACACTGTGCTTGAGGCTGATGCATATAATAACCAAACGAAGCCAAACTCTACATGTCCTCTTGAAGTGGACAACGCAAAGGTGATGAACACCATACAGCGTCTTGACATTATGCGTCTAACAGACAACTGCCTGCTTCTTAATGGTGCACGTGACTATACCATCAATGAGGTTTCTACCACACCTTATTCTGTAGCACGCGTAGGCGAGTTACAGATGGTATCAAGCATCAACAGTGCAGAGACTCTGCCTACTAGCCCAATAGTTCAGAAGTATCGTAACTATCTCGGTCTGACAAACAACATCCACTACGTGGGTGCCATCAAGTCTAACGTGGCATTCGATGATGCTTATCATAAGGCTGATGGTACGATAGAGAATGCTGAAACATCCTATAGGGAGAAGAAGCAATCTTATATCGATGCTTGGTACATGTTTACTCCAACAGGTAAGATTAGCGATGACCCAGATACCCCAGAAGGCTCTACTAGTAATCAACGAAACGTTGCTTTGGATGCTTTCAACAGGCGTAACAGTGCTACGGCAAAGAACCTTATCGGTATTTCTTCAGGTTATTCCTTCAAGGTGCAGAATACTTATGTAACTGACAATTTAGGCACAGAGAAACTCTTCTATGGTCCTATCGATGGTGTAGTAGAGATGAAGCTTATCATGCCAATTGCAGATGAAGGTGGTGGCTATGTGTATGCCGATAACATACATAGTGATAAGAAAGACTTCCTTGAGACTACAGGTAACTTCGTATTCCCAATACCTGATGTGACGCCATGCGAAGAACATTTCGTTGTTGATGACTGTCTCATGAAAAATTTTGATGACTTGAGTGGAACTCGTGGTGTCGAAGGTAAAAATGCTCAGGAGTCTGAGATGCACTATTGGTTCCTCATAGGTAGCCACTATACCTATAATCTTCAGATTACTGGCTATACCTTTAATAGTGAGGGTCAACCTATTGACTTCCATGCCGACACCTCCGACGGTCTTACCATACTCCACGGAGCTATGAACGACCTCAAGGTGAAAACTGTAACATGGAATCATCACCACAAGGCTAATGGCGATGCCGATACTGACTACAATTCTGCTTGTGACATAGAGAATGGCTCTAAGGACTACAAACTCAAACTCAGTGCTTCCTACAGTGAAAGTGTGGTAGGTGGTAAGACGATTGTTGACAGTCTGTATAACGAAACAGAGGGCTCAAGTCTCTACTGGAATGACATTACTCGTAATGCCGACACAACGAGTGGCCGTGCTCTCGACTATACAGGAGACAATATACCTGTATTTGATGCCATGAAATCTCCAAAGCTTGCTATTAAGCTTGTAGATAATGTAAACAATTCAGCCGATGGCTATTACGAGACTTATCTAAGTAGGCCAGATACAGTGAAGATTGTACTTGCTTCCGGTGACAGCTACACCAAGACTTACACCATCAACCTTATTATCAACTACGTGAAGGGTCCAAGCTATACGGGTCACCTCACGGTTGAGAAGTGTGCTCTGCCTGGTGAGTATATCAAGATACGTAAGGATGGTATCACTATTGAGGCTGACGAGTCGTTCGCACAGAATGGTGAGTTCCTGCATATTGGTAAACTCAATGCTGCTCGCACCGGCTTCGCAAGTGAAAACTACCTCGTTTACGATGCTTCTGGCGAAACCACCAGTGAGGCTCTGAAGGGTAAGGTATATAGCGATAAGGCAGGTAAGTACCTCATGATACCAGCTTACTACTTCATGAATGGTTACGGCGTGCAGTATGTCTTCACCTGTGTTAACGCGACCAGTCCGTTCCCTGTTGCTATGCAGCTCGATGAATCAGGTCACTCAAAGGATACCCTCGTGGTACATAACTATCACCGCATGGATCCTCACCAGCTCACCACGGGTAAGACGGTTGACCTGCGTCTGGCAGAGGCTATTACGCGTGCATCGGTAGAAGAAAGCTTCGCTGAGCCACGTATCTACCTCCGCGATTATGCCGACTTCAAGGCATTCCAGCAGTTTGTTGATACCATTGGTGTGAGTGAGGAGGATAAATATAATAAGGTGAACTACGATGGTGTGGAGCGTGATGTTCCAGCACACGGACAGTATGCACAGTTCTTCTTGCAGGACAACGTCACCATGCAGCAGACAACGCCATTGGCAGACCTCTACTACACGGCTCCTACCAATTTCGCTGGTACGTTCAATGGCGACGGCTACTCTGTCAACGGCATTACGGGCAACCTCTTCACTACCCTCGATGCAACGGGTCAGGTGTATAACCTCGGCTTGCCAACGGGTACTATCGCAGGCACCGTAACAAGCGGTGGTAAGATACGTACCTCGTTTGAGAAGGAGAACCTCAAGGTTTATAATCTCGACGGCACTGCCGACACTTACACTTACACCGAGGCTGACTTCAACGATGGTAAGGTGGCTTACAACCTCAACCAGTATTACCTTGAGGCACGTAAGGCTCGTCTTAATAAAGAGGATGCCGACCTCTCAAAAGTAGAGGCTCTCAAGTACGTTCATGACTACTATGCTAATGGCGACTACCAGTATGCTCGCCAGGATACCGAGGGTGATGAGTATCTGCGTACCGATGTGATACCTCACTACACGGTGGATGTCTTCACAGGCTACGATACCTATGAGTCATATCATAATGCTACTCACCCAATAGATGCTGCTCGTAAGGTAGACGTTAATACGCCTAACAATCTGTGGGCTGCGTTGACTGAAGAAGAGACAGAATCAGGTCAGATGTCGCTCTCTGCTTCATTCGCAGATAATGGTGTTACCTCAATGGCTCCTGGTGAAGCTATCTACAAGCCGCTGTTTAATGCTGAGAAGATAGATGACGCTTCAGGTGCCGACGTAGAGAAGAACGACTACATATTCTTCGGTCAGAACTTGCAGGAGACACCTGATGAGTATCCTTCTGTGATAGCTTCTCACACAGTTGCTGACATGACCAACCGCGTATATCGTGCTTCAGGTTTCTATCAGTCAAAGGTTGACCAAGGCTTCCACTTCAATGCTAACCGCCTCAAGACGATAGACACTTGGGTACACAATCCTAAGACAACGGCTATCGACTTCACGGGTAGGCGTGATACGGAGAATGCTTCTTCACAACCTTCTAGCGGATGGCTCAATGTAGCTAATTCGCAGAAGATATTCTATGCTCCTGCCGTGGATATGCCAAGTGATTCTCACGAACTGCTAATTAACAACGGCGTGACAAAGAACCTGCTCGTATATACCGACAATGATACTGAGACCGACTACTCACTTGCCAACCTCACGTATGCTAAGCTGAGATACACATCAGCTACCGATGAGGACGACATCAAGGGTCATCAGGTAATCGACACGGGTACTCCTATCTCTACCTACACGGCAGCTAACCTGCACCTTGTAGATATGGAGGACTTCAACGCTCCTATTCAGTTCACTGCTACCAATGCATGGTATGTACGCAATCCATCAACCGAGACAGGCTATGTCAATGAGGCTGGTAAGGGATGGTCTGCTATCTCACTGCCTTACACCGTTGAGACGGCAACACTCTCAAGCGGCATACAGCGCTATAAGGATGCTTACAATAACGGACAGGTAGGTACACAGACCTCTATCACCTACTTCTACGGAGATGATGACACAAAGGATACTAACCCTAACATCCTTAACCATGAGTTCTGGTTCCGCAGACTTGATACTTCTAGTGGTAAGGGCGTGAATAGTGGTAAGGCGTACTTCAAACGTCCTACTCTGGCTCTTGACGCTTCAGGCTTCGCAGCCTACAAGCCGTTTATCGTCAGCTTCCCAGGCAGTAAGTTCTATGAGTTTAACATGGAGGGACAGACCATCACCTTCGCTGCTGATAATGCTATCATCGCCGTTACCGACGATAATGTAGATAGCAACAAGACAACCGCTGGTGACTATAAGTTCTTCGGTGCTTACCTCAACAACGATGGTAAGAGTGGTGCTTACGCTATCGATATGAACGGCAACGGTGACCGCTTCGATAATAATGCACCGATCTATCCATTCCGTGCTTATCTCACCACAGGTGCTGAGGTGAAGGGTAACTCTATGAATGCGGACTTCAACGCTCCATCTTCAGTTTCCAATGGAGACTACATCCTCATCGCCGACGACCTCTCTAAGCTTGAGGAAATTCTCGATGGTGACATAGATAAGGACCCAGACGGTGGCGTAAGCACACCGAGCGGTCTCCACGTATATGGGGTAGGTCAGCGCATCGTTGTAGTCAGCGACTTCGCTACCACGCTGCCGGTATACACCGTCACGGGAGCCCTCGTCCGCGTGCTCGACGTTCGTCCTGGCACTGCTACTTACTCCGGTTTCAAGCAAGGCGTGTATGTAGTAGATAGAAAAAAGATAAGACTGAGATAAGCTATAATGCGGTAAGATAAAATAAAAAAAATAGAATTAAGGATATAGAGCGAGAAAAGGTAATGTCTTTAACTCCTGAGTGAGCAGAGCGAACGGTAACTCCTTTTAACTCCTTTAACTCCTAAAAAAGATAATGATGATGACAGATCTAAACAAAGTTGTAAAGGTTGCACTTATGGCACTCACCATGATGGTGGGTGTGCAGAGTGCGAGTGCCGACGATGTTACTATTGCCAGCGTGGCAACAGCAACGAGAGACAATGCCTTCGGTTTCGCAACACGCAGTTCACGTACCGACGCTTCTGAAACGAGTGCGTACACTATCACTGGTGGTGGCGTATATAACGTCAGCGAGATTAAGGCGATGATGACCACTGGCGGCATCACCACTGGCGGCTCCGCTACTGTTGATGGTAAGAAGATTATCGTGCTGCGCAGTGACGGCTCTACTCCGATGGATGCCACTATCCTCAGTGCCATCACGAATAACGATATCATCGTCTTCGATGGTGGCGGTACGAGTACCGACTTCCTTGTCAATGAGCAGATAGCCCTCAGGTCCTTGAGCAACAAGACGCTCTTGGGCTTGAACGGTGCACACCTGTGTACTGCATGGCACCTCACCGATATCATCAAGTCTTGGCTCAACGCTGTTGAGACCAGCTCAGGTACTGGTGTGAGCAATGCCTCTACGGCGGCAGGCACTGGCGGCTCGTTCTGGCTGAAGAATGTCAACGGTGTGGATTCTATTAAGATCACCATCGATGAGGAAGGTGAGTGGCTCACCCGTATGACCCTTGCCAATAAAGGCTCTGAGCTCTATCAGAAGTGGCTTGCCGACAAGGCGGCTGCTACAGAGGCTGGGACAAAGGTTCCTGCTATGCCTGAGAATGCCAGGTTCTTGCGCACGGAGTACTACAAGAAGTCTGGCGTCTTCTATATTGAGGGCTGTTCAAATTTCGTTATCCGTAACCTCAGCTTCGTCGGCCCTGGTTCAGTCGATGTAGGTGGTGTTGACCTCGTTTCTGTCATCAACGGGTGTCATCACATCTGGGTTGACCACTGTGAGTTTATCGACGGTCAGGATGGTAACTTCGATATCACCAACTATTCTGACTATATCACCACCTCATGGTGTCATTTCCACTATACCGACAACTCTTATGTGCACCAGAACACCAACCTCGTTGGTTCAAGCAATGACAAGGCAAATGACGAAAGTGCTACAGGCGATAAGGGCAAACTCAATATCACTTTCGCTTATAACGAGTGGGGTGAGAAGTGTCGTTCTCGTATGCCTATGGGACGTGCCGGTAAGATACACATGCTCAACAACTGGTACAACTGTGCTGGTAACACCGAGTATGCCATCAACCCACGTATCAATTCAGAGTTCCTCATCGAGGGCAACTACTTCGCTGAGGGCGTGACGAAAACCTTCCAGGCAAAGGATGCCATAGCAGTGACAATATCAGGCAATACCGTTGCCGATGCTACTGCTACGCAGCTTGCTGCCTCAGGTAGCAGCACCGTCACCGTGCCTTACGACTACAAGAACATTAAGATTGCTGCTTCTAAGGTGCCAGAGATGGTCAACCTCTTCGTTGGTCCGGTGCTCGACGTACTGCCCGACTTCGATGCTACGGGCTGTGTCAACCCTACGAACGAGGATGATGACCCATTATATGAGGCAGGAAAGCTCAAGGTTAATGTTAAAACCAACCGTGCCGCACAGGGTCTTACCTTCTCCGTTTGGGCGAATCATGTTATAGGCTACCAGTGGTATAAGGCAACCTCGGCAGACCTCTCTGATGCTGAGGCTATCAGTGGTGCTACCGACAACTCTTATACTTTCGAGTCAAGCACAGAGGGCACCACTTATCTCTACTGTGTGGCAACAGGTCTTGCGGGCACTGACCAGTCAAACACCATCATCGTTACAGTAGCAGGTACCGATGCTGTGCCTACGTTTGATCCCGACCTTACAGACTTTAGCAGTGACTCATACACCGCTATTGTAGGTAGCTCGTTTACTGACCTTACCGTCAATGCTGGCGAGGGCGTTACTTATCAGTGGTATAAGAACTCCGTAGGCTCTTACGATGATGCAACGCTCATCAGCGGTGCTACGTCAGCAAGCTACACCTTTACCCCAAGTGCTTCAGAGCAGGCTCTCGGCTACCAGTTCTTCTACTGCGTAGCAACAAACAGCTCTGATGTTACCCTCTCTGCAAAGTCAAAGATTGCACGTGTGGTATATAAGTCAAGTGTGGACTTGATAAATTGGGAAGCTTATGGACACTCTGCTGCTCCGGAAGAATTTGGTGATACAATAACTTTGGGTACAAATGTTACAAGAGAAACCGCTAAATATGATAATAATTCTACGACAATTGGTATTATAAAAATAAATGGAACTTATGAATCTAGTGATAGCTGGAGTGGTAAGGTTATAAAAATTGATTTAACATCAAAGGGTGCCACATTCGCAGCCGGAGACCAAATCACCATTGCAGGCTTTTTTAATAATTCGGATGCGACAAAAGACTGTAAAGTAGCTCTGTTGACATATGATGGAACATCAGAGTACAAAGAACTTTATTCGACAGACGTAAGAAATGGAAGAAATTTCGCAGGTGAACCAGAACCATTTTCTTATGAACTCAAAGCATCTGATTTTGAAGGAATGGACGGTTGTGTATATATAGGCAGAGCTGCATCAACGAATGCAGCTGCATTATACATATCCAAGATTCTAGTTACTCGTGGCGACCCTCTCACTCCTTATATAAAGACGGACCTGGATGATGAGACTTCATACTCGGCAACGGTGGATGTAGCAAAGGAATTCACTATTGTGGCAGAGCAGGCACAGTCATACCAGTGGTACACCTGTACCAGTCCTATCGACTACGAAGCAAACAAGACTGCGATAGAGGGAAAGACCACAGCAACATGCTCTTATACCGCTACTGCTCCTGGCACCACATACCTCTACTGCGTGATTACCAACGGCACAGGCTCAAAGGCAAAGAGCGTAAACTCAAAGATTGCCACTGTCATCGCCAAGGCTAATAGCAGTGGAACGAAGACGGTAACCTACACGTGGGATATTGCCGATTGGACAACGGGAGCAGGAAAAGCGGGAAAGGATTTTGTAACGACTAATAGTGCTGGTACATCACAGTGGTTCCCTGCAAAAACGGAAGATGGTAGTTTTGACGATGATCAACAAATGCATTATTATGGTGGTAATAAGACCACTCGTGAAAATGAAAGTTCAGGCAGAACTATAGGAGATATAAAATGGTATAACTTCATAAAAACAGGTGGAGGTTCTGTCGAAACAGCTGGAAGTGAAGAAAAAGTATTCAGATACGAAGCAAAATACCCAGGTAAGATAACAGTGTATGTAAGAGGTGGCGGTAAAAAGTTGCCACGTACATTATACGTTAATAATTCCCTAAAAAAAGCTGGTGCGGAATCATTTGTTGGAACAAATGGAACAACTACTACAGAAGGTAGCCAGTTGACGAAGGCCGTTGAGTTTCCTATAACTTCAGCAGGCAATGTTTACATATGGGCAGATGCCTCTATGTTAATTTATGGCATTATAGCAAAAATAGATGAATCCGGCGGTGGCTGCGCTAAGCCAAAGGAGACAAAGGGTGCATGGAGTGGTGACGCCTCTAGAACGTGGACATACACTGTTAGCTCAAATACTGAGACAGCGCGCATACACTATAAAGTGGATGGCGGTGAAGAGCAAGTAGCTGGAAGTAACAGCGTAAATATAGTGCTCGGTCTGGGTGCTACGGTGGATGCATGGGCTGTTGACTCAGAGGGTACTCTGGCAACATCTGATATCTACACATTTACTGCTGACACCGAAATGGGTAAGGCTGCTACGCCAACAATAACGCAGGCTGGCTCGTATAGCGTATCAAGTAAGGGCTTCCCTGTTACGATGACAGTGGGAGAGGGCTATACCATACACTACACCACCGACGGCACAGACCCAACAGCAGAGTCTGCTACATACTCTGAAACTATCTACGTGGCACCAGGCGCCACCGTAAAGGCTATCTCAACAAAGACCTATTACAACAATTCAGTCGTGGCAAGTTTGACTTTGCCAGACTTCGACGTGACAGGTGCTGACGAGACAATATGCAGAGGTGCAAGTGCGGTTGGTAGTAGTGAGACAAAAACAGGTATATCATATATTGTACAAGGTACATATAATGCGGGTCAGATAGATGACACCAGTACAAAAGGTCTCAAGTATAGAACGAATCAGGTACTTTTGCAAAGCGCGAATGTAGATGAAGTGTATGCTAATCCTGTATATGATGAGGAAGCAAATAAGTATTACAGTTATGGTTTCCGCATTAACGTGCAAGAAGGTTTCGTAATTAAGAGAATTGTTGCTACGGATATATTTACAAATCCCACAAGTGGTCCCACAGCAACACTTAGAGACATTTATGTAGATGGTTCAAAAACAGGAAAACTCTCAGAGGAGGAAAAGAACCAGGAATTCAATCTTCGTAATGTAAACCCCGCTGGTAGCATAGATGTTTCTAATCTTAACGCTACTGATTACATCGATTTCGTATTTGCAGGAGATGCTTCTGGACCACAGGTTCGTGCTACCTTCCAAGTATATTATGAGATTGCCGACACACCAAAGAGTGTAACCATCACAGGTAAGGTGAATGGTGGCACAGACTATAATGAAACTGTGCTCGTAACTGACGAAAGATTCGTTGAAAAGGTACTCACGATAAATAAGGCAAGTTATAAGTTTGATGAAGCCCCAACCATAACGCTCAATACGACCAATGAATACACCTATCCTATGGAGGGGGCGATAGGTGAGAATGGCTATACACGTTTCTCAACAGAGAGTAAGGTGTCAACATATTTAGGAGCATACACTGTCAATGCGATGGTGAATGCCGTTCTTGCTCCAGAGGTAAGTATCGATAAAGATGGCGACGGTTTGACACTCTATCGTGACGCACAGGGCATAGGTAGAGTTGGTTATAAGGTTACTGTTACACCAAGTATTAAGGGCACCACCTATATCAAGATAGATGGTGGCGATGCAGTGGCTTACGATAGCAGCAAGGAATACTACGCTTTGAAGACTGTTCAGGCTTATGCTAGATATACAGAAGATGAAGAGGTTCTGCAAACGGGTATAAATACCGCAAACTGTCCTGACAACAACTACGATGCAAGTAAGCCTGCCGCTATACTGGTTTATCAGAGCGGTTATCAGGATACAGGTGCTGGTCAGGAGGAAGGCACTACGTCAGCTATGTGGCTCGCTTCACGTGACAAAGACCAGATATACCTCGGCTTGACCGACCAGTATAACGTGATTGACCTTGTGCTTAACGACGATAACCAGAAGAAGATGATCAACAAGACGCGTCCTGACATTAGGAACGCGCAGTTGGTAGTGCTGACTGAGATGATAGGCAGTAAGTCGCCTGACGGCAATGGTGTGTATTCTACATCAAAGTTGCAGGACGCTATCATGTCAGTGCGTGACTCAGTGATAAGCTACACCAACGTGCTTAACCTGAAGATGTTCTTCTACTCACAGTCAACCACCTCCAGCACACGTTGGGCATGGGCACAGCCTGCCACACTGGCAAATAACATAGTGAGCATAGTGCCTAAGAACTCTATGTACAAGGTGTTTGAGAATGTATCGTTCTCTAAGGACGGCACAATTGCACTGTGGAGCGGAATTGATGAGGAGAGCACGCTGAACCGCCTGCAGTTGGTTCACAACTACAACGAGGATAACGAGGACCTGCCTCAATTCGTTCAGTTGGCTACGGTGACCGACGAATACGGCGAAGAGTATGATGCTCTGCACTTCTTCGAGTCAAAGCGCAACAATAAGACCTACACATACGTGGGTACTGGTATCTCTATCAATGACTGTGAGCATTATGACGAGAACCTGCGCTTGCTCATCAGCACCATCGGCGATATGATAAACAAAGGCATCAGCCTTGGCACAGTGTTGACAGGTGTGCCTGCACCTCATATTAAGGATAACGGCGATGCATCGGCTACCATCACCAATAACAACCCAAATGTCGTTACCAAGTATCTCACTAACGATACGGCAACAGCACCAGTAGAGTGGGGCGCTAACGAAGCTGCGATAGCAAGTTACATCAAGACTAACGGCGTTGCTACGATAGATAATATCACGAAGAAGTTCAGCAGCGACAAATATGTCTTTGCAATATCTTATGCTGATAACGGAGCTCCTTCTGACACAGCCGTTGCACTGGTTAAGGGTACGCCTAACCGTTACTTCCATCGCCTCAATACCGACTCTGCGGCTGAGGGCGTGGAGTCAACAGTGCGCTATCAGTATAATGCTGAATCAATCATCGTGCCTTACAACCAGACATTCCGCAAGAAGGGCTACTCTGTGACGCAGTGGAAGGTAAAGGACTCAAATCCTGCCGTATATTACTACCCAGGACAGGTTATTACCAATGCTGACATCATCTCTGAGGATATATACCTTGAGGCAGTATGGACAGAGAATGCTCATAAGATTACCGACACCAACGGACTCACGGAGACTCAGCGCACGGTGACATGGAACTTCAAACAGAGCGAGGGCGCACCAGCACTGGCTCTGGAGTATGGCTCTACCAAACTGGCTCAGCAAGGCTTCATAGTAGGACAGATGAAGTTTAGCGACGCTGCTGACGGTAACCACATCGATGTGGTACTCGACATCGATGTTGACAACACCGAGACGCTGCCTGGTGAGAGCGCTGTATATAACGGTAAGTTCAACAACAAGCAGAATAGCTTCACCGACCCAACGAAGTACGTCAAGGAGTTTGCTCAGGTGCGTACGGGTACTAAGTTTACCTTCCCATCAGTATGGGGTATGGACGTGAAGTTCGTTCAGGCTGACTTTGAGAAGTTTGACGGCGATGGTAAGCGTGAGTGTGACAAGACTTACGTTACACAGTCAATCATAGTATCAGGCACCGACACCACTGCGGTAAGCAACCCAGGTCTGGAGATAGACTCAACAACGGGTGCTATCAAGGTGAACGGCAGTGGCATTGCTAATGTGGTTAATGACAACCTTGCAGCAGGCGGTCTCTTCAACTATCATGGTACCGACACCCTGGCTACGCTGATAACCAAGGAGTGCGCCGTGTATGCTACGCCATCAGCAGAGATATCATCAAAGACCGTTGGAGCTCTGAACAAGGGTACGGCATTCATGGACAAGCTGACCGTGGTTTATCCAGAGCTGTTTGATATAGCGAAGGTTGTCAACCTGCCTGAGGGTCATATCAACATACTGCCACAGTATAAGGGCAAGACAGATGCCGAACTTACAGAAGAGGAACTGGCATACGTTAAGTCGAGGGCTGCAACGATGACGCTGAGCGACGCAAGGAAGAACAGCGATGGACGCTACGCTGTGGGCGACTCTATAAGCATCAACGTAGTTCCAGGCTACAGTCTGTACTTCAACACTACTCAGCCAGTAGAAGAGGAAGATGCTCCTTTGGGCGTTGTTATGACAGGTTTAGCGGAGGGCACTGGCACTTCAGTCATGAGCCTCAAAGCAAAGGAGGCAAGTGGTAAGTTTAAGATAACGGCTACTCCAACTGTTACTATCAACCTGAAGCAGAATGCTGTATATGAATACAACGTAAGTTGGGAGGAGGCAAACTGGGGTACTGTACGACTCAGCTCACGCACCGGTAAGAACACAGAGGAAGAGTTTACGGCATTCCCTGCTGACTCAACCATTACCATTACCCCTGTGGCAAAGATTGGCTATCAGCTCGATAAATGGGTTGACTCAAACGGTAATGAGTATGTTTCGGGTGAGCCTGGCAGCAAGCAGGTTCGGTTCCCAACTGGAGTGACTAAGGGTGCAAACAATGACGTGTTGACAGTTGTAGTATCTGAGGGCAACTCTGGTAACAACAACGAGTACCATGCTGTATTCAAGACAGCAAACATAGGTACTACCTACTACGAACTGCCTTCAGCAGGTTTGTATAAGAGCGCAACATCGTACGAGCCATTCGGCGAGACACTCGCTCCAGGCTATGTGACCGACAATATGTATCGTAACTACCACTTCCCACGTAGCTATGAGACATCGGCTCTGTATGTGCCTATAGCATATACACTCTATAAGCCAGGCTACACACTGAAGAACTGGGTATGGATTGAGGGCTTTGACCCATTAAATCCTCAGACTTACTATCAAGACCAGTCGAAGGTTCATGAGTATCAGATAGGCGAGTACCATTACTTTGACAATCCAGGAGACACTCGCTACATTATTCCTATCTTCAAGCAGAATGTGACAGATAATCAGGATGCGAGTGAGAAGGTGTTTGACTACCGTACCACTACGGCAGACATAACATGGGACTTCCGCACGGCAAACTTTGCTCAGCACTTGAACTTCCCAACAACAACGGAGTTTGACTATGCTACGTATGCTACCATTAACGGCGGTACGGTGATTGACGTGCCTCTGCATATCAAGGGTAAGGTAGATAATACCACGCTGGATGAATGGTGTCACTTCGATGAGGGTACGGAGATAACGATACCATCAGGTCTGGGTGCTAAGTTTACACTTGCCACATACTACAAGCTGTCGTCAACGACTATTGACGGCGTAGTACCTTTGGAATATACTAAGGGTACGGATAACGATATTCCTGTATATTACTACACTTACACCACACAGAACCCTGCTACGTCAATAAAGCTCGTGATAGGCAAGGACCACACCTATTATAAATACATACGTGCGCAACTGCCAAGTGCCGATAAGGTGACACTGACTACCGAGACAAACAACAGCGCATGGGGTAGCAACGTACTGGTGAAGGCTAACACGGCAAGCACCATGGACGGCACCGAGGTGAAATATACTCAGGTGAACAACGAGAACACTATGCCACTCGGTTCATACGTACAGGTGAAGGCTACTCGTAAGCGTCTGTATGAACTGAAGAGTTTCGTGGTGAATGGTGACACTATACCAGCCACCGTGGCAGGAGCTGCTGCAAAGGGATATACCCTGACCGTTCCTTCAGGTACGGACAAGGACTACACACTGACATTCCGCCTCGCTTCATACACCACAACAGTGGAGGCTGTGTTTGGAACAAGGACTAAGTATCAGGTTACCTTCGCTTCAGGCGGCAAGGCATACGGTGAGGCTCCTGGCGTACAGGTGGCTGAGGCGGGTGAGACATTCACCATGCCTGCTAAGAACCAGACGCTTTACATGGAGGGTTATACCCTGAAATACTGGATGGACGAAAACGGCATCGTTGCCGTGAATGCTGACGGATCAAGCACTGGCGAGAATAAGTACGAATGGGGCAAGGTATATGCAGTGAAAGATAACCTATACCTCACTCCGGTATTCGAAATCAACGAGTTCACACTCTTCAACCTGCCTTCAGGCTGGCACGCTGTGACATGGCCATTGGCAACAGGTGATGACCCGACATACGGAGGCGCTCCAACGCTGAAGTATCAGAAGAGTTCAGGCGTATATGTATCACAGCTCACCGTCGGTGGCCTGTATATTGATATGCCGCTGAACATCAACTGTGCAGAGACAGGTAAGGTGGATAACTCGGCTACTGACTACCGTTGTCAGATAAACAGCGGTACGGTGATGTCGTTCCTTACTAGCCAGAAGTGTCGTATCTCACTCTACACATCAAATGGCGAGCTGACTTCAACGAAGATAGCTGGCACAAAGAGCTACACATCAAATAAGGTATCAGGCACGGTGAACGACCAGTATGCTATAGTACCTTATTCAGATAAGGATGCTACACAGAATATACAGTTCACGGGTGATGCTACTTACTTCAAGTTGGTTAAGGTGGAGTACGGACAGGTGAAGAATGACAACCTGCCAGAATTGAAGCAGGTGACTATCAACAACATTGCTCTGGGTTCATACGGTTCACCTTATAAGGACTACATGCTCTCTAAGCTGAAGACTGACAAGGTGATGACTGTTGACCTTGAGTTGAGCAGTAAGGCACTCTCTATGCCAACGGTTGAGGCTAAGGCTGACAAGAGTGACGCGGTAGTGACTGTGACACAAGCTACATTCGACGATCCTACATCAACCATCATAGTGAAGACTAAGGAGGGCGCGACTGTGGCTGTATATAAGCTCGACTTCAACGTGACCTTTAACCTCGATATCGAGCCTCCTCAACTGCAGAAGATAGAGATGAACGGTATCCTCGTGAAGGCTAAGAATAACAGTGGTAAGTTCGAGGCATATAACACAAACCAGCTGATGAGCATCAATGGCGCTATCAACGTGACGTTCGACCACGAGATGGCGGCTACCGACACGCTGAAGACCACAGGACTGGGACAGCCAGTGGTATCAGCTATGGGTAAGACCCTGACATTTACCTACTGGGGACTCACACCGAATACCCCCTATACGTTCACTATACCAGCAAACACGCTGAAGGACGTTTATAACGGCAAGTATGAAGGTAGTGACTTGACCTTCTCATTCACAACCGAAGCATCTGAGACGGTGGAGAAGAAGAAGATAAACTTCGTGGTAACCCATAAGCAGACGCATAGCTTCAATACGGATAGTCCGACTGAGAACTATACATCCACGATAAAACGTCAGGTAGCAAGTAACGAGCTGATTGCTAATCTGGATGCTGCGGGCATTGCTCATGGTACTATCGATGAGGGTATAGCTCTGGCTAACGCCTCTGTGGGTAAGGACAGATACTACATCTTCGTGCCTGACGGCGAATATCAGCTGCGTGGTAACAAGGCAACAGACCCAATATCTTCTGCTCCTTATGACGGCAATGGTAAGGTTCGTAACGAACTGACATCATCAAAGACTGCAGGTGGAGCTGGAATATACAATGGTGTGACGGCTATCACTAAGAATAACGTGTCAATAACGGGTCAGAGCCAGAGCGGTTCTAAGCTGTGGAACAAGCCTGAGATTGAGGGTATCTCTTATACATCTACGTTCATGGTGAACAGCGGTGTGAGCGGCTTCTACATGCAGGATATGACACTGACTAACAAGTTCGACTACAAGAGTTGTATAGGTGGTGGCTCATCTGCTGCCCGTGCCGTAGTATTGCGTGATCGTGGCTCAAAGACCATCATGAAGAACGTGACGATGGACAGTTGGCAGGATACCTACTACACCAATATCACCAATAAGGATAACGACACTCGTGGCTACTTTGAGGACTGTACCTTCATGGGCTATGTCGATTTCTTCTGTGGCGATGGTGACAACTGGTTTGAGAGGTGTAACCTCATACTGCGCAATGGTAAGACAGGTAACGCCAGCAACATGGTGGCACCAAGTACCTACGACAACCAGCAGTGGGGCTATGTATTCAACAACTGTCAGGTCAACGTAGAGGATGATGCAACATACTCAACGTGTAACAACAAGTTCACCTTGGCTCGTCCATGGAAGAACAGTCCAGCCGCTACGTTCCTCGATACTAAGTTCAACGTGCTGCCATCAGAGGACGGTTACAAACAGATGACAACGGGCGGACTGGTACTGCGTATGCATGAGTATGGCTCAGTGGATGCTAATGATGCGTTGCTCGACCTGTCAACCCGCTCACTGCGTGCATCATCACCAGGTGCCGGCTCTTACTCAGCCGTTATGACACCTGCTGAGGCTGCAACATACACCCTTCATAACGCACTGAGCGGTTCTGATGGCTATGATCCACAGAACTACACCAAGCAGGTAAGCATGG
Source organism: Prevotellaceae bacterium UBA3849 (assembly GCA_002392645.1). GTDB lineage: Bacteria > Bacteroidota > Bacteroidia > Bacteroidales > Bacteroidaceae > Prevotella. The sequence continues at coordinate 6,690 of DGHL01000099.1, read as the reverse complement.
CAGACGCTAAGTTGACAACGCTTGACCGCTCACTGACGTGGAATGAAAAGGAGTCTGCTCTCTGTTACTTCATATTCCGTAAGAACGATAGCGATGCTTGGAAACTCTATGCTGTAACTGAGGAGAATAGCTATGAACTTACTGATGACCAGATTGGTGAGACCTTCATGGTACGTGCTGCTAACCTGCGCGGCGGTCTGGGCGAGCCTTCTAATGAGCTCGTATATAGCGTTCATGAGTCATACCAGCTCGAACTGGTAGAGAGTCAGAAGGCTCCTGTGGTATCAGGTGGAGAAAACTACTACTGGTCAACCATCTACCTCGACTATAACGCTAAGGCTCCTACAAAGGCTGACAACGTGGATGGTGCAGAGGTTAATGTATATGCTGTAGTTGGCGTGACAGACAACTCAATGACTCTGAAGAGTGTTGATATACTGGAGAAAGACCAGGGTTACATAGTACGAGGCACAAAGGCTGGTCTATATACTTTCGCTTACACCGACAGTGAAGGCGAGTATGTAGATGGTACTAAGGTTGTAGCGGGCACAATGGCTGCAAGTGAAGGACGTCTGAGCATACTTGATGGTACTGTAGAGACTGAGGACCGTGCAGGCAGAAATGTTTACACCTTATACTATAAGTCTAACTACGGACTGGGCTTCTACAACTACACCGGCGAATATCTCAACGCTAACAGAGCATACCTAAGTGGTGATTACGTCAAGGGTGAAGGTGTACCTATAGTTGGGCAGAACTCTGTCGGCTTCATCTTCCTCGACGACCTGCTGCCTACCGACCTGCAGAAGTTGCGTGGCACTGCCGATGATGACAGCGACAGGATATACACCGTTTATGGTCAAAGAGTGAAGCGCTCTGAGATGATAAAGGGTAGGGTGTATATCGTCAACGGCAGGAAGATAGCATACCAATAAGGGGCTTAAACGGCCGCGTGCGGTAGCTAAGTAACCGCACGCGGTTGCTTAGCACCCGCGCGCCCTTGCTTAGCAACCAGATGCGGTTACTTAGCAACCGTAGAGCAATAGTCATAAAAACCGAAAAATAAGCATTTTATGATGCGAATTTGTGTGATTTGAAGAGAAAAATAGAAATAATAGATGATAAAAAGTGCTTTTTTACTCTTTTTATTTGCAGATTTTGTTATAAATGAGTAATTTTGCGTATTAAAACATGTGATTTAAGTATTGAAAAAGGAGTTTAACATACTGAAAAAGCCCTACTTACCACCTCGTGTCGAGTTCGAAGAAATCGAAGCCGATGAGAGGGAGATGCTGATGATGTCGACGGATGATGGTAGTGTAGATGATTACGATGATGGAGAAGGCCAGGGAGGCGAAGGTCGTCCAAAACAAAACTCTCTTGACCTTGATTTCAGCATGGATTTCGTAATCAATGATGAACCTCTACAGTAAGTGATGAGAAAAGTCCTGATGATAGTGCTTCTGCTCGCAATGAGTACAGCGTATGCTGGTAACTACGCTTATCAGCAGAGTGGTGAAGTATCGTTTGGGTGGCAATCATCAGATAAATGGGCTCTGTTTACGTCAGCGGGAACATTATTGCCACATACAGTTGCAGCTCTTAATCCGGGTGATGGGCATTATGTCACAACACATTGCATAGGCTGGGCACTCGTAGAACATAGTACATATTATGGAGGCTATCCGTATTCAGTAAATTACCAGCTCTTGCATAGTCCTTATACGGCATTGCCAATAGCTTATACAAACCAAACGCAATCTTCAAATAGTAATACAGAGCACCTTGCTTCTTACGATTTCATGACGGCACACGGAACTGCAACAGACGATGCGTTGTCATTGTCATATACTCACCTCGGTTCAATACTGCGCATAGCAGCATATGTACCAGAGGCTAAAACATTCTCATCGTTGACTCTGTCTGCTAAAGATAATTCAGCATGGTTCACCTCGGAGGCTACGATGAATGCGACGAATAATACTATAACCACTACGGCAACAGCCACGACGGCAACACTTACACTAAACAATATAACGGTAGAGGCAGGCGACTCGCTCATAGCATACATGATGCTGCCACCGACAGACCTCAGCGGAAAGTCAATGCTTCTTTCACTTAATGCAACAGACGGCTCAGCCCTGCAGACATATATCTCTGGAGTAAACACTCAGGCAGGCAAGGTGTATCCTATTAGTGTGGGAAAGGAAAACTACTTCAAGGTTAGTGCTACGAGCACCAGTGACGACAACACAGAGGAGGTACTCTCACTGCAAGCAGATATGGGAGAAAAAAGGAGTACGGAGCAGATAACCACAGCTACGGCTTATGCTACAGACTTTACACTCGATGCAGAGAATGAGTTAAAGCCATTTCTGCTGGGCGACGTAAACCTCGATGGTGTGGTGAACGTAACAGACGCAGTGATAGTGATAAACCACTACCAGGCTCGCACCACAGAAGAGCTGGACTTTAACGTCAGCGATGTGAATGGCGATAACAATATAAATGTGACGGATGCGGTGGGCATCATAAACATTTACCAGAGCAGATTACAATAGAATGAACAATATACGACACATACTCCTGACGGTAATGATGGCACTGATGTCATCACTGTCTGCGTGGGCTGTGAGTACGGTGGATAAGCTGTACCTCTCTCCTACAACCCTGACACCAGGCGAGACGGAGACGCAGTATGTATCGCTCGTTATACTGGGCAATAGGAGATATTCAGCTTACAATCTGGATGTTACAATACCAGAGGGAGTGGAGCTGGCATACGATGAGGGAGAAGAGGATGTGTATTTTGACAATAATTGCATCATCCCCTATTCAAAGGGCAACCCTAAGCACCAACTCGCTGCTACATATACGGCTGAAGACAGAAACCTGCGCATATCATGCGTATCAACGACGAATGCGGAGTTCACTTCGGAATCGGGCGTGGTGTGCTACATCGGACTGGTAGTATCCACCTTTGCTAAGCCGGGCGCACTGAGCATAAACCTGTCAGGACAGGCTCTGACTACGGCTGATGGTACTCAGTATGATCCTGCTGATGCTACTGATACGAATATTGCCATAGGCACTGCGGCTAAGGCAACGCTGGCTGTTTCGGCTGCTAACAAATGGTCAACATGCATACTGCCATTTGCTACCGCACTGCCTGAGGGACTGAAGGCTTACACCTGCGACAGCAAGGATGATGACAAACAGGTGTTCTATCTCAGCGATGCTTCAAGCATAGAGGCTTACACTCCATATATACTCTACAGCGAGAGTGGATATACAGGCACTTTGACTGGTGAGGTTAATGCAAGCCAGTATCCAGCAGGCGGAAAGGTTGCTCAAGGTTACCTCACAGGCGCAGTAGAAGCGCAGACCACTAACGAGGGTTACATCTTGCAGAAGCAGAGTGGGGTAGTGAAGTTCTATCTTGCCGACCCAAGCAAGACCTACACCATTCCTGCAGGCAAATGTTGGGCAACACCACCTACAAGCACTGCTCAAAGCTATAGCTTCGACTTTCCAACAGCTGTGAAAGGCATTGCGGAAGTGACTGAGAGCAAGAACAAAAGCAGATATGATCTCAGTGGCATCATGATTGATGCACCAAGGAGTGGTCAACTATTTATTCAAGACGGTAAGACATACGTAAAGTGATAAAGAAAAGATATATTACACCAGACATTAGTGTAGTGAAATGCAAGGCGGTGATTCTTGCAGGCAGTGGTGAAACTCTGGAGTTTACCGACGAATATGCTGACCCGGAAGTAGAAGTACTATAAAGTTTGAATAAAATACAACATAAGATATGAAGAAGATATTCACATACATAGCACTAGCAACTGTAGCGGTGCTTACTGCGTGCTCAGACGATGACATAGCACAGTCTTCAAGTGTAACAGACTCATTAGATAAGTACGCTGTAACAGGTACAATGGTTAGTTCTGCAGAATTTGAGGAGGGACCAGGCGATGTTGCTCGTATCTCATCAAAGTCGCAGTTGTATTATGATCGTATTAATAACAAACTGAAATTCACGTGGACTACAGGGGATAAGATAGGTATTTTTCCTGAAGGTGAAGATGAGGAAGATAAAGATGATCAGTTCCCATTCATACTAGATAGCGCAACCCCTCTAAACGTACAAGATTCATACGTTACGGGCGTGTTTGAACCATTTGATAAAGATGCTGCATATCCTATTGAAGTTACGAAAAAATATTACTCATATTTTCCTTTCAAAGCACAGGATTTAGAAACAGGAAACTTCACATATAATGCAGTGCCTATTTCATTCGAGGGACAGACACAGACAACAAATGAACAGATGGATTATTATTGGCAGGCACTATATGGTGAAGAAGCGTATAAGGAGGCTAACAAGGAAGCGTTCTTAGAATCTGAAAAAGCTGCAACAGCTCATTTGGCAGCCAAGGACTATATGGTTGCTGATGCGACATCAACAGCAGCGGCACATGTCCATCTCAACTATTCACATATGGCGTCAATTGTACGTTTCTATATGATGACGCCGGTTGCTGCTAATCTTGGACTATTCATAGATTCTTTGCAGGTATATAATAGCGATGCAAACTTTACGCTTGATGCTACGATGAACATCGTTGAAAAAACGTTGACACCTACTAAAACTTCGCATGTAGTTTCGCTAAAGTTTGAACCAGCAATTGATATGACAAATAATAGTGATGCCACTAAGCCTTCATATCATTATTGGGATAGAGATTATAAAACAGATGGCTACATAATGGCGTACATGATGCTGGCACCGATAAATTTGAAACAGGATGCGGTAGGAAATAGCACATTGTATATGTTGGCTAGACAGCCAAAGTATTATACAACAGCTTCAGAATATAATACTTACTATGGTACAGAATTAGATGCTGGTGCATTTGCTGCTCTTACACAGGCGCAAAAGATGAAGGTGTATAAGGATGTAGATGCTTATAACGCAGCAAAGGAGCCTGATATAACTGCAGAAGCTTTTGCAGCATTGCCAGTTGACAAGAAACTGATAGACCCAGAGCGTAAAACTTATGCAGCAACGTTGTCAAAGATTAATTTCCAGGCAGGTAAGCATCATCAGTGGATTCCTAATCTGAATTCTGACGAACCTATAAAGTTCCAAGAAATTACCATACAAGAATGGCAAGAAGGTCCTGGCTTTACTAACAAAGACGGCGAAGGAACAGCTGACTGGTAAGACTCTGCTACGCAGAAAGTAAGAAGGAAGAAGTAAAAAGTAATAAGGATGAAAAGAATCATAAATAGAAAGTTCCCGTTAATGTTCTCGTTAGCGTTATCGTTATTCTCTTGTTCTAACGAGGATTTCCTGACTACGCAGAGTGATGAGACGAAGGTGGTGTCATTCAGCATAGATACAGACGTGCCTGAGATAGCATCAAAGGCAGCTGATGGGTATCGCGATTGGGCTACGGGTGACCCTACAACTTTCGGCGCGTATGGTCTGTATAACAGAAAGATGGACGAGAAACTGTTCGACAACCAGCAGGTTACCAGAAGCGGTTCAGCATGGACATACTCTCCACTAAAATACTGGGCTGACTACACTTGGTGTGAGACCTTCGACTTCTTCGGGTATATGCCTTATAACGATGGTGCTATGCTGACTCAGGACGAGAATGTATATACTCTGTCTTTCCCTGTGACTTTGTCTGACGCAGTGCTTGGTGATGCAAACAAAGCAAATATTCCGCTGATTTGTCACTTGCCTATTCATAAGGATAAGGTGGGCGACGTGATAAACTACGAGATGGATCAGGTGCTCACGGGTTTCAGTCTGCAATTCAAGATGGGTACGGAGATGGCTGAACTGCGTGATTTCGTGATTAAGGAAGTGAAGATTACAGGCGCAGCTGACAAAATGCCTAATGGTGGTACGGTAAGTCGTACTTACGCCTATACCCCTTCAACAGGTGTATGGAGTGCGGGCGACGTAACATGGTCTAGCATAACGAAGAAAGCAGAAGCTGTGAACTATACCGTTCCATTCGTTGACCATGGCGAAGGTGCACCTAATGATGCCTATGATGCTACTAACTCCACGCTTAGAGTAGGCTATAGCTTCAAGGATGCTACAAGTCAATGGGGTGGTAACTTCTATACTATTCCATCATCAGACTTTACTCCGACTATCTCTGTGAAGTATGACGTAACAGTGAAGGATGAGCTTGGTAACTACATCAAAACACGTGAGAACATCACCAGTACAATAGAGTTCTCAAGCAGTTATTTTAACTTTACCGATTATGCTGGTGGCTCCGTGGGCAAGGTGCATCCTATAGTGGTGCAGATAGTGCCAAGTTACCTCTATGTGTTGGCCGATGCTGACCAGAGGGCAAGTTGGATGATAATAGAATAATAAGGAAATGAAGAAGACATTATTTATATTCATGGGCGCACTATGGTGCGCCTTTGTTTCGTTTGCAGCTCCGCTGCCACAAGACCCCGACATGAAGGTGGGCAAGCTGAGCAACGGACTGACTTACTTTATTCGTCATAACGACCAGACACCTGGGCAGGCTGATTTCTACATAGCCCAGCGTGTGGGCAGCATATTGGAGGAGCCTGAGCAGAGGGGACTGGCTAACTTCCTGGAGCACATGGCGTTTAACGGCACACAGCACTTCACTGGGGGCA
>DGHL01000063.1 GCA_002392645.1 Prevotellaceae bacterium UBA3849 | reverse complement strand
TTCTACATGCAGAAGTACTGGTTCTTGCGCTCCAGTAGGTGCTCAGGCGAGCAGAGCTCGGAACTACGTGCAGAGGCTGTGCTTCTGCACTTGGACACAGCGAATGAATATTCATTCATTTTGCAAGAAAAGGAACTATAGTCCAAAACGGGGCGGATGGTTGCGGTTGCTTAGCAAGGAGATGCTATTGCTTAGCAAGGGCGGACTGTTGCTTAGCAAGGAGATGCTGTTTCTTAGTAAGGGCAGGCTGTTGCTTGGCTATGAGTCGTCAACAATTTTCAGGAAATAGTCATGTTAGTCAAATTAGTCATAGTCAAATTCGGTTTTCGCATTGTCAAAAAGTGTCACTATTATTATTTATGCCAGAGATTAAGAAAGGGACAAAAAAACTCCGCGACAATCACTTGTGGCGGAGTTTTCCATCAATTTCTGATGACACTAACTATAATTACAATCATTTATTCTACATTACAGTTGCAAAGGTAATCGTTTTTCCGATAGACCACGTGATAAATTTGGGGCGATTGCATTAAAATTTTAATCATTTATTTCTTTATGTGGTAAAAAATGCTTACTTTTGCATAGATTTTCACCCTTCCATCGATGAAACGGCTGTTTTTTACAATCATATTACTCGTTTCCTTTTCTTTCGCCTTTGCACAAAAGACGACATTCTACAATGACCATTCTGGCTTGTCAAGCAACAGAGTGGGAGCTGCTGTGCAGGATAACAGGGGACTTTTATGGTTTGCTACATGGAGCGGACTGAACGTTTATGATGGCTACAACTTCTACTGGATAAAAAACAAGCCCGCCAACGGAAACTATCTGCAAAACGACCGCATACGCAACATGATGCTCTCGCCGGAGGGCAACCTGTGGTGCTACATGGAAAAAGACGTTGTGGAGTTTGACCTCAAGACCTACACGTATCGCCCTTTGCCAAAGGCAAAACAGGACAACATTCGCCAAAAGCTCGGAAAACTCTGGCACAAACTCATAGACAGGCAGGACAACGTATGGATAGGTTACGGAAACGGCATCTACAAGACCAGCATAGTACACCACCCCGCAATACCTATTGCCGACACGAAGAACATACACACACGTTCACTCATGGTGGACAGCAACGAACTGCTGTGGATAGGAACGAAGGAAGACAAGAGCATCAGGATATACAACTCTGACGGGGTGCTGATAAACAAAATTCCCGTCGGCATGCAGCCTTACTCCCTTTTTCAGTATGACGAACACGTTTTCATCGGGGGTAAGCCTGCCAAACTGTTGCGAGTTTTGCCGATTTCATCGAAAGGCAAGGTGACTTTTTCTGAGGTAACACACATCTCCAACGATGCCGTCTATGACATGAAATCCGACTCACATGGGCGCTTGTGGGTAGCAAGTTTCAATGGTGGAGTAAAGTGTTGTCCTAACCCCGAGGCTGAGCAACCCGTTCTCAAGGGCATTTCGGGCAGAGTGCATGCCAGAGCGCTGCTCATCACCCCGAAAGGCAACATCATTGCAGGCACGTCAAGTGGTTTGCTCATAGGCCACATCAACGAGAAGGACTACACCAAGACAACCTTCAAGGCTATCGTAAGAGACGGCAACAACCCCAAATCCCTCTCCAACAGCGTCGTAATGGATATTGAGCAAGACTCTCAGGGAATGATATACCTTGCTACGGAGAGTTCCGGCATCGAAATGATAAGCGAAGATGACCTCTTCTCTGCAAAGCCGGAATTTACCCATTTCACCGATGACAATTCCACTCTCGACTCCGATTTCTGTCATTCTCTCACGCTTCTCAACGACAGCACCCTCATGGTGGTTTGCCTGAACAACATGATGCTGTTCAACCCCAAAAAGGACGAGACAACCAACTACAACCACGTCTTCTGGGCAGACACCTGCCATTTTGCCGAAGGCAAGCCTGTAAGGTTGAGTAACGGCAACTTCGTATTCGGCACAGAGGAGGGAGCATATATCGTAAGGCCGCAGAGCATGTTTCGCAGGGGATACATACCCCCGCTGGTCATCACGAGCATAAACATCGACGGAAACGAGGCAGACCACATAATGCCTCTGTCTGACACCATCTACGTTGAAGCCAACGACCGCACCCTTACCATAAAATATGCTGCTCTCGACCTTGGCGACAATGAGCACATAAAATATCGCACGAGTCTTGATGATTCCCACTGGACAAAGGCGAGCCTCAGCAGGGAAATATCCTTCTTCGACCTCGAGCCAGGCACCCACACGCTGAAAATACAGTCAACAGACCGATACGGAAGATGGGTAAACAACATAGTGACTATCACCATAATCTCGGAAGGTCACTGGTATGAATCCCTGTGGGCAAAGATTCTTTTCTGGATAATTTCCCTCGGTTTCATCGCAGCTCTCATACATTTGCAGTTCTTCATTCGCAACCTGAAGAGACAGCGACGTGAAGCACTCGAAAAGTATATGTCGCTGATAGAAGAAACCACCAAAAACGGTAATAATACTTCCAAGACTGTCCTATACAATAATAGCAATGGCGACAACAACGGAAATGTGCCCGTTGCACCCGAAAAGATAAAGACCGAGGAGCAGTGGTTTATGGACAAAGTACGCGAATACATCGAGCAAAACATAGGCAACAGCGACGCCAACATCGACGATATGGCTGCAGCAGCTGCTACAAGTCGTTCTACCCTCAACCGTCGCCTCAATTCCATCATAGGTATCACTGCTGCCCAGCTGCTCATCGATGCACGCATGCAGAGAGCTGCATACCTGCTCGTAAGCGAACGCAAGGCTGGCAACAGCATAAGCGTATCAGACATCGCTTTCAGATGCGGCTATACTGATCCTAAGTATTTCTCGCGCTGTTTCAAGCAAAAATATGGCGTTGCGCCCTCCGATTACTTGCCACAGTAAAATAAAATTTGTACCTTTGCAGTACAAACGATTTTATTAAATAATTTTCTCTACACATTTTTTTTATTATGAAAAACCCCTGGTCGTGGGTTCCTACCCTTTATTTTGCAGAAGGCATACCTTACGTTGCTGTAATGACTATCGCCCTGGTACTTTACAAGCAGCTTGGGCTCTCCAATGCTGAAATAACATTCTACACCTCGTGGCTCTACCTTCCGTGGGTAATAAAGCCTCTGTGGAGTCCATTCATAGACCTTATCAAGACAAAACGCTGGTGGATAACGTCCATGCAGTTGCTCATTGGTGCAGCGTTTGGCGGAGTGGCTTTCACAATACCTACCTCCTTCTGGCTGCAAGGCACGCTGTGTTTCTTCTGGCTTATGGCTTTCTCAAGCGCCACGCACGACATATCAGCCGACGGATTCTACATGCTCGGTTTGTCGCAGCACGACCAGACGTGGTTCGTGGGCATACGCTCCACTTTCTATCGCTTCGCCATGATATTCGGTCAGGGAGTGCTGGTTATGATAGCTGGCAATCTGCAGGTTATCTTCCGCAACAATATAACCTACTCCTGGAGCCTGCTCTTCTACGGCATTATGGGCTTGTTCCTCGCACTCTGGCTGTGGCACTCCTACGTACTGCCACGTCCAGCAGAAGACGCACCACGCAAGGGTATTACAGTTTCTACGATTTTAAGCGATTTCATCGGTACTTTGAAGACCTTCTTCCAGAAAGAGCAGGTCTTTGCAGGCATCCTCTTCATGTTGCTCTATCGTATGCCTGAAGGCTTGCTTGCCAAGGTTTCTTCACTCTTCCTTATCGATGCCAGCCATAATGGCGGTCTCGGACTCTCACCACAGGAATACGGCTTCGTACAGGGCACCGTAGGTGTTATCGGACTTACTCTCGGCGGCATCCTGGGAGGAATGGTTGCTGGCAAGGACGGACTGAAGAAATGGTTGTGGCCTATGGTCTGCGCTATCACCCTGCCTGACATCGTTTACGTATATCTTGCCTACGTTATGCCCTCAGACCTGCTTACCATCAACATCTGCATCTTCTTTGAACAATTCGGTTACGGCTTCGGCTTCACAGCCTATATGCTCTACCTTATATATTACAGCCGCGGAGAATACAAGACAAGCCACTATGCCCTCTGTACGGCTTTCATGGCTCTCTCTATGATGATACCAGGACTCTTTGCTGGAGAATTGCAGGAGATGGTGGGATACCGCACGTTCTTCATCATCGTGATGATATTCTGTTCTGTTACGTTTATAACGGCATCACTGCTGAAGATAGACCCCAACTTTGGAAAGAAAGAATAATAAAGAAAAAGGCTCACCCGATTGGTGAGCCTTTTATATTTTTTTCTACTTTGAAATCTCCACGAGTTCCACTGTGAATATCAGCGTTGAATAAGGAGGAATCTTTCCCGAAGGACGACTGCCGTAACCCAGCTCCTGCGGTATGTATATCTCCCACTTTGAGCCTACAGGCATCATGGTGAGAGCCTCTGTCCAGCCCTTGATAACCTGATTGCAACGGAACTTGGTAGTCTGAGGATTGCGCTTGTAGCTTGAGTCGAACTCCGTGCCATCTATCAGATGACCTTCATACTTTACGGTTACCTCTTGCTCTGCTGTTGGTTTTGCACCCTTGCCAGCGGTTATTACCTTATACTGCAAGCCTGAAGGAGTAGTTACCACTCCTGGCTTCTTCGCGTTCTCTGCGAGCCACGCCTTGCCTGGAGCAGACAGCTTCTCTGCCTTTATCTTGCTGTCAGCCTCCATACGCTGCTGGAAGTACTGGTCTGCAGCCTTTTGCGTCATGATTGTAGAATCCTTGCGTATAGCTGCTATAAAACCGTTGTAGAAGATATCTGCCTTGATGGAATCAGGCGTGTCCTTCAAATCGTTGTTCAAGCCTGTTATCATTCTGTCCTTTGCCATCTGCGCTATCTGCACACCTGCCTGGCGTGCTACATAGCGAGGATTGCTGCCGCTATTGATGGCATCGTGCATACCCTGAATGAAGTCCTCCATGTAGGCAGTGTCAACCTTAAACTGCTGTTGTATGTAAGGAACGAGACCATTAGTAAGAGCCTGTCCTGCTGCATAACTCAGAGAGTCAACACCTGTTGTAAGCGTCACTGCAGGCTTCTGCTGCACGTCCTGCTTAGCTTCTTTCTTCTTTGCTACAGCTGTTGTAGCAAAAACTGCACCTGCCATTATGGCAAGCGCAGCAATTGTTGTTTTTGTGGTCTTCATCTTACTTAGTACCCAAAAGTTCTACTGTGAAAATCAATGTAGAGAAAGGCTTGATTTGTTCACCCTGCTGACGAGGACCGTAAGCGAGGTCGGCAGGAATGTACAACTCCCACT
>DGHL01000030.1 GCA_002392645.1 Prevotellaceae bacterium UBA3849 | reverse complement strand
ACATAGGAATGAAGTCCTTGTAGCCAAAGGTCTTCTGGTCGCCCCATTTCTCCCGATGTGCGGCACTGAGACCGTTATACATGTGCTTGGGGTACCACTCACTACCTGCGGCAGGAACGCTATACACTCCCCAATGAATGAATATGCCGAACTTGGCATCCTTGAACCACTGAGGAGTTTGGTAATGCTCAGCCACCGACTGCCAGTTAGCCTGATAAGGACCCTCAGGACACTTCTCAAGTTCTTCTGGTGTAACGCTGATAGTCTTACGGTTGTCAGTACGTATCAAGCGGGTGCATTGATTAATCCAAAGATCAGCCATCAGTCTGTGACCTGCTGCAGTAGGATGTATGCCGTCCCATATCCATTGCTTCATTGATACAAGCGGGTGCTCCTTCTTTTGTGCTGCAAACAGTTCGTCATAGCGCAGGAGCACGGCATCATAGTCTTTGGCTATTGTGGCAACAATGCCCGACAGTCGATGAATCAGGCTATCACGCAATGCGTAGTCTTTATCCGTTCCTATTTTTCCTACCTTGGCAACGAAAGGCGTGCCCAACACAAACCTTATCTTCGGATTAGAGCTGCGAGCCTGGTCAAGCAGGTTACGATAGCGCTGTTCCCAACCAGCGAAGTCAAAATCCGATTCCTTGTTTTCCAAATAATAATGCACGTCATTCGTTCCTATCAACACAGACAGGACGTCAGGGTTTATCTTGATGACATCCTCCGTCCATCGTGTCTCAAGCCTTGTGAGGTCATCACCGCTGATACCCCGATTCAGGAATTCGTACTCATATTCAGGCAATTTGCTCTGAAAATGTGCAGCACACAGCATCATGTAACTATGACCAAAGATATGGTTCTGGTCCCATTGGTTGCGTTGGTCAGAAGGCGTGGAATGTCCTGCGCAGTTTCCCCATCCTCCATCAGTGACAGAGTCACCTATAAAGAGCACTTTGACATTCTCTGCTTGCAAAGTCAGGGAAAAAAGTGCTGCTATAATGTAAGCAATTGTTTTTCTCATTATTAAATACGCGTAAACTTAGTAAACCAATACTTTTCTTCCGTTGACAATGTTTATTCCTTTCTGAAGAGTACGAAGCCTCTGGCCGGAAACGGAGAATATACAACTATTTGTCTTTGCTTGTTCTGTATCGATATTTTTAATGGAAGTCGGATTCTGTGTATCACCATAATACTTTAATTCCGCATTGTCGAAACCTACCCATGTGGCATTGCTTCCTGCGAGAACTTTAAGACCGACGGTTATGTCTGCTTTCTCTGTAAGAGTAAATTCTACAATATAGTTCTCTGAATGATTTTTCTGAGTTGAAGAGCAATCTGTTGTGTTGTTGTTCGCAAAGATGACAATGCCCGTGCATCCGCCAGTACCCCTCTGTGCAATGACATCCGCCGAGAAGACGTACTTGCCTGCGGGCATGTCCTTGAATGTTTGCTGAGCGTAGTTAGGATTTGTTATGCCACCGCCATTGTATGCCTCCATGAACGGATTGCGCCCGAGAGCATTGTAGTCGTGATTATTTGAAGAGTTGATATGAAAGCCTTTACTCTCTGCATTAAGTATCTCCCAACCCTCAAGGCTACTCATGTCTGCATTCACAATAGTGATGCTGACAGGATTAAGGATTGTTGCATTGGAGAACTTGAATGTGTTAACAGCTGCGCTAAGCGTACTATTAGCCTCTGTCAGTTCTGGTATGCAGAAACTGTTAAGGTGTGACTTTGCGTTTGTTATAGCTGACATTAGGTCTTCCCCGCCTTCCTTGTAGTTGGCATTGCCATAGAGTGCTTCGGCTTCTGATATCACCATTTGGAGTTTCTGCTGTGCTGCTACGGCATCGGTGAGCTGAAGGGTATGAGTGTCGGTGACGACACCGTCCTCGCAAACTGTCACTTTAAGTGCAGTGCTACCTGCAGGAATCCTCGAAACCGCTGTAAGAGGAACATCAACTGTGGCGTATTTGTCAGTGGCAGGCACAGTGCCTGTAGCAATAATCGCACCATTGTTTGTGAGAACCTTTATTACAGCACCTTCACGTGATGTTTTTAGTCCATAGTTTTTAACCTTTATACTCGTTGGCTTACTCTCGTTGTTGATAGTCGGAAGAATAGGCGATAGATATGCAGGTTCGTAGTCAATGTATGAGAGGCGTGCATAGCCATAGCACATCTTGCCGTCTGTGTATTGACCGATAATCTTTGGAGCAAATTCATCGGCTGTGAGTCCTGAAGATGCACCATTAAATGTTAGAATGAGATTGGCATTGCCATCTGTCTCGTGTGAGGTGACTGATGCTCCGCCACCAGCGTTCACTGTGCCATGAGAACCAAAACGGAGTGACCCAATGTTGAGAGCAGAGGCAGGTTCAAAGCCATCTTCCTTATATATTTTCACGCGTATAGCCACCGTTGCTGTGGTGATCTTCTCCTCATTAAGAACCTCCATTCTCATGCCCGGATTGAGAGGCATCACGATATTCTTTGAACTATGAATGTCCCCAGCAAGGTCTTGTCCCTTGTCAGAGTCGATTACAGCCATATTGAGATGTGTGGCACGTCCATACTGATCCTGATATACACGTGGACGCTCAAATTTATCCCATTTCTCCTGTGTCCCATCCTCGTGAATAGCAACAGTGGGATCGTATGCTGTACCAGTCTCACTAATCCAGTGGAATCCATCCTTTGAACGGCTGTAGTATGCAATCTTGTTGTTCCAATGGTTTACAATCATGTGGTATTGGAACTCATCCTTCCACACTACAGGATCCTCATAGTAACGTTGGTATCCACCAGGGTATGCAGACTTGTCGCTGACCTCTTCAAAATCTGAAAGTCCCGTCTCGCTTATCCACATAGCACCACCACGATCCATACAGTAAATAGAACCATCAGGACGCTGTGAGAAGGTCCAGTTTGAATATGACTGGGCGGTTCCCGTTGATAGTGCCCTGTCACGAAGGTTGGTGGGCATCAGTTCCTTAGCGCCCCACGAGTCACCAAGTGTTTTAGATGTGTATCTATAAGCTGTTGTGTTGCTTATCAGAGCATAAAGCACATAAGTCCCGTCTGCTGCCTGAAACACTGTTGGATTGTGTCCGGCACCGATGTTATAGTTCTCTGTTAGATTGAAAGGTCCCTGAGGACTTGTTGAGGTGAGATGATAGATATCTGAATTTGACCAGTAACTGTGTGCTCTTTGAGTAGCATCCCATCCTGCGAGATACATATGGTAAATGTCGTTTGCATCCTTCATGATATTTCCTCCCCAATATGACAATGTCGGTTTGCCGTCAGTGGTAGAGGCTGGTTCCGCACCATTGTCAAGAAATCTGCCTTGCACACCTTCCTGTCCCCAGATGGCTTGTTCTGCAGACTTGGTGACAGAGCCTTGCATCGGAAGGATGCGATCTTTGAATTGTCCTCCATTTACGATTGTCTGTGCACTCATTGAAAGTGCTATGAAGGTTGTTGAAACAAAAAGGATTAGTTTTTTCATTGCTGTTGATTCGGTTTGATGCTTTTTATTATATCAGGAATTTTTTCTTCATTATAATTGCATATTCTTGTGTCAGGTGCAAAGGTAAGGATAAAATCGATATAAATAATGGAAAATAAAGATATTTTATTGTAAAAAAACGATATATATAAAAATAAAGTAGTATCTTTGCACCTGTTATGAATGAAGTCCCCTTATATAATTTCCCCCTGTTGATGCTCAATGTGGGGTTTGCAAGACATTGCGGCGACTGGAATTGGAGGAATGTGCGTAGTCCGTTTGCCAGGCTCTATTACGTGGTGGACGGTGATGCTCAGGTCGAGCTGCCTGACGGCATAGTGTCCCTCCTACCGCATCATCTGTATCTTGTTCCGCCATATACTATGCATAGTAATATATGTAAAGGCGTTTTCTCTCACTATTACCTGCATTTATATGAAGACCCCTCTTATGGTGGCAGCTTTTGGGATGACTGGAAGTTTCCCGTGGAGGTGGAAGCTGCTAATGATGACCAGAATCTTATGAGGCGGTTGTGTGAGGTCAATCCGGGAATGAAACTGAGCCAGTCGGACCCGGAGAGCTATGATAACCGCACTACTTTAATCAGTAATATACAGAACAATCAGCATCGCTCTGTTTGCGACAAGGTGGAGTCAACAGGCATTATCCTTCTTCTGCTCTCTCGTTTCCTGCGCCATGCCACTGCGGAGAAGCGTGTAAAAGATGAGCGTATAGAGCAGTCGCTGACATATATAAGGGAAAACATAGGCAGGCGTGTCAATATGGATGAGCTTGCAAAGGTGGCTTGTATGTCGAAAGACCATTTTATCAGGATGTTTAAGAGGGAAGTGTCGCGTACCCCTAATGCGTATGTTACGGAAAAGAAGATAGAGCGTGCGGAATTGCTATTGGTTACTACTTTGTTATCTGTCAAGCAGATTGCTCTGTCTTTGGGTTATGATGACATAGCATATTTCAATAATGTATTCAAGCGGCATACCAAGGTGTCACCATTGCAATATAGAGAGAAATACTCACAGGTGTGATAGGGTTTTGTGCTACTGTACCAGCATCATGGCGACAGACAGAATGGTGACAATCTGTATGAAGCGGCGAAAGGCCATACCATTTCTGGCATGACCTCCTTGTCAAAATTATATATGGAACATTATAGCTTTCTGTTGGCATACTTTTTCTATAGTTGCAACTATTCACTCTTGTTTTCTTTTTCACGGATATGCTCTTCATATTCCGCGATGTATTCTATATCCACCCCATCAGTTGTAAAAAGAAACCTCCCGACATAGGACATTTTTGATTTCTGATGCTCGAAAAAAGTTCAGGAAAAAACTCAAAATAGAGTGAAGTAGGGTAGGGGACGTGGGTAAAAATCGCCGTTGCGAGACACTACTTGGCAGTTTGCATCGTTAAAGCATAGCTTTTACGTTGTAATATGATACCTTTTACACTGTAATCAGGCATCTTTTACAACGTAATATGATAGCTTTTATGTTGCAAAAGCTATCATATTACATCGTGATTTCTAAAACCTCTATTGAAAATCAGTAAGTTACAACTCGCTGAGAATGCCCGTAAAATCGACCAACCCTAAACTTTTTTGAAAAACAGCCCTCTATTTCGACTTAAGACAGGGGATGGGATAGGACAAAATATACATTTCGTATGCACGAACAGATTTTTTTGGAAACGAATTACCATCGCTCGGCACTTTCTTTGTCGGGCAAAGCATCACATAGTGCTGAGCGGTGACGCTTTGCTTGCAAAGAATTAATCATAATTTCAATAATAATGTTATTAATTAAAACCAATTAGAATAATTCGTTTCAAAATATTAATCATGATAATTCGTTTCTAACATGTTCCTACAGATAGCATAATATCCCTGTGCCTTTGTTCAGAGTGAATGTTTGCAGAAGCCACGGAAGCCTAATAGTTTAAACCAAATGCCCATAACGGTATCACATTGCCATAGCCGTATTCAATATCATCTTTCACTATATAACTATCGGGCAAATCGGCTATTTGTTTCTTGCCTTTTCCCTTTCCGCCAACCTCAAAGGTGTGACCGTTGATAAGGAAATCAGATACAGGGGAGCATATCACTTCGTTGTTTACCCGCATCTGGTTATAGAAAAATGTCTCACGCACATTGCCTATTTCTGCCTTCTCTGGCACAAGGGTGTAGATAAGGTTCGGATTGTCGAGATAAACCTTGTTCACCTTGCCAAGACCGCGTATGCCACTGGTAGAATCTCGCAGTTGTCCTATCATGCCAGCCTCTTCCATGAGCAACAGATAGTCGGCAACGTTATTGCGGCTGATACCGAGTACTTGTGCTATGGATGTCATGTTTGGCTTGAACGGTACACTTTCTGCTATTACTGCAAGCAAGTGTCTGAGTTTCCTTGATATGGAAGCACTGAGGTTTGCATATTGTGGAATGTCAACCTCCAGGGTTTTTGTGATTACGGCAAAGAGTCGCTTATCATAATCATCTTCTCCAGCGAAAGGGTAATAACCTTTTCTCAGATACTTGCGGAAGAAGACAAGCGGTCTGAAATCCTTAGGCAGGGAAATCTTGTTTTGCAATATATCATCAAGCGGATACTGTGGTATCTCAATATTGTGGAACATGCTGAGATACTCTCGCCATGACAACCCCTGCATGTTATAGATTATGGCGCGGCGTGACAGGTCGGATGTGGCGCCTTTTGTAATGTCGAGTACAGACGAACCAGTGAACACCACTTGCAGCTCCTTATGATAGTCATATATCAGTTTCAGTTCCCTTGACCAATCCTCATGCTTATGTATTTCGTCCACGAAAAGATGCTTGCCGCCCATCTTTGTGAACTCATCAGCAAGTTCTGTCAGTCTGTGTCTGGAGAAATAGAAATCCTCTGCCGTCACATATAGTGTGTCGTCAGTATTCATATTCTCCTTGATATATTGCAGTAAAAGAGTAGTCTTGCCTACGCCGCGCGGACCAACGATGCCTACAAGGCGGTTAGCCCAGTTCACCTTGTCGTAGATATACCGGTGAAAGTCTGTAGGAGTCTCGTCCAGCAGTTTTCTGTAATTAGCTATCAGATGTTCCATAAATTATGTGTGTTGAAATGATTTTATGTTGCAAAGTTACAAAAAATGCACCAAACGAGTGCAACTTTTTGCGAAAACGCACTCGCCGAGTGCAATTTTTAACAAAAAATGCACTGGCAGAGTGCAAATTGTGGGGTAAAATTAATAAAAGGGAATAAAATGAGATAAGTTTAAAATATTTATAAACCAAATTTTGTTTCATTCAGAAAATCTTTGTAACTTTGCGTTTATCGACTATTTATTGCTGCAAAAAATAAGCAATTGAAAGGAAAAAAATATATACAGATCTAACAAATCATAGATACTCTGCGGCAACAAGGAGGATATATCAAAGGTAAAATGAACTTGCATTTTAATACACAGTTGGCTGATGATTACCACAGTCGTTCTCAGATTTCGCGTGTAGTGACAGAAGAATGGGTGGCAAGGAATATGTTTTGTCCTATTTGTGGTGCTCCAACCTTAGGTCATTATGGTGCAAACAAACCTGTAGCAGATTTCTTTTGTGACGATTGTATGTCTGATTTTGAACTTAAAAGTAAAGAGAGCAGAACGGCTAGGATTAGCCATAAGATTGCTGACGGAGCCTACTCAACAATGATTGAACGCATCACTTCGTTGCGTAATCCCCACCTGTTTGTTATGACATATGCGGATTGGACCGTTAATAATCTCATGATTATACCGAATTTTTTCTTTACTACCAGTATCATAGAGAAAAGAAAACCGCTGGCAGACACAGCGAGACGTGCAGGATGGATAGGGTGTAATATTGAGATTGGTAATATACCTGATAGTGGGAAGATTTTTATTATCCGTAATAGTAAACAAGAAGATAAATCTCATGTTATAGACCTCTACCGACGTTCGCTTTTATTGCAAACATCTAAATTGGAAACAAGAGGTTGGCTCTTTGACGTATTGAAATGTGTTGAAAAGATTCCTGCGGATGACTTCATATTAGATGATGTCTATGCTTTTGCCAATGAACTGCAATTAAAGCATCCGGAAAATAATCATGTACATGATAAGATACGCCAACAGTTACAATATTTGAGAGACAGAGGCTTTATTTCGTTCATAAGTAGGGGTGTATACCGTAAAATTCGCTGAAATGATCATTTTTGATCACAAATATTAAAGATTGATCTAATCCATTTTATTTAAAAAAATGATCATACTTTTGTAGTCTAAAAGGACTACAATGGGGAATCATACTACGACTAATAAAACAACTCTCAACATGACACAAGTCATGTTGAATGGTCGTAGTGCCCCAAAACAATTGACATTAAATTTCGCTCCGACAGTATCAGAGGCTATACCATTCTATAAATCATCTAACAACGATTTTACTATTATCCAGGGCGACTGCGTTGATACATTGTCAAAGTTTAAATTTGGCTTTGACATGGTGTTTGCTGATCCCCCATATTTTTTGTCTGGTGGAGGTATATCGTGTCAGAGTGGTAAGGTCGTTTGCGTGGATAAAGGAGATTGGGATAAGCCTACGACTCCGGAAGAAATGGATGCGTTTAATCTGAAATGGTTGGCCGCCTGTCGAGAGCACATGAAAGATAATGCAACGATATGGATTTCTGGTACACATCATAACATATTCAGTGTTCAACAGCAGCTATTGAAACTCGGCTTCAAGATATTGAATGTAATAACTTGGGCCAAAACAAACCCTCCACCAAATATTTCATGTAGATATTTTACATATTCGACAGAGTTCATAATTTGGGCAAGAAAGCTACCAAAAGTAGCTCATTATTACAATTATGACTTAATGAAGAGGCTTAATGGTAATAAGCAGATGACCGATGTGTGGCAGTTGCCAGCAATAGGACGTTGGGAGAAATCATGCGGTAAGCATCCTACGCAAAAGCCATTAGGAGTTTTGGCAAGACTGATTCAAGCAAGTACTCAACCTGGGGCGTGGATATTAGATCCCTTCAACGGAAGTGCGACAACGGGTATTGCTGCCAACTTGCTTGGTAGAAAATATCTTGGTTTGGAAATAGAAGAAGAGTTTCTGTCTATAAGCAAAGCGAGAAGAGAAGAAATAGAGGATGCAAATGTTCGTTTAAATTATCTTGAAAGGTTAGCAAAGGCCAAAATAGTTCTTCCTCAAGATGATTTCTTTGCAGCAGAAGATATGGAATCTGACTATGGTGTCCCATGGCTGCAAGGTTAATCCTCAAACAAATAATCCCTCCTGTCATATTACGTAATATGATGGGAGGGATTAAAGCTATTATAAGTATCTATTTTTAGTTTGGTATATACAAAAAATCCTTGCAAACGAATGCTTGCAAGGAATCTTGAAAATCTTATCGGTGCCCAGAACGGGACTCGAACCCGTACACCGTGAAGTATTGGTGTTTGAGACCAACGCGTCTACCAATTCCGCCATCTGGGCATACCTGATTTCTTAAATCGTTTGCAAAGGTAGTGATTTTTTTTGAATTGACAAAATAATAGGGCATAAATTTTACATTTATGCCCTATTTGTTATAAAAGTGATTTGTTTTTTCATCATCACTAAGGAGGGGGTTGTTATTTTACCACAATACCTCTGCGTCGGTGTTTTCGTAGAAGATAGGCTCGTTGGTCTTCTGCTCCGTAGGGTAGAAGTGGATGGCAGAATCGTTCATCTTAGGATGTGTGTGGTGAAGCATCTTCACTATCTCGTTGCCTGCCCATATCATTGGTCCGTAGCCATGTGCTGCCATCTTGTGAACCGGACGATATGCATAGAAGGCTGGTTCGAAGCCCATGCCGGTGCCTACGCAGGTGCCTTCCACCTGACCTTGTGCGTTGACCTTGGTTTGGCAGGCGTTCCATGCGAGCAGGGTGTTGGCTCCGTATGTCAGGGCATCAAGCCAACCTTTGTTGATGGCATGTGCCAGGCAGTAGGTGTATATGGCGGTGCATGATGTCTCGAGATATGTATCTTGGCGGTCGAGCAACTGATGCCAGAAGCCGGTCTTGTCTTGCAGGGCGCACAATCCTTCTGCATGCTGGCGCAGCAGTTCCTTTACAGGAGCGATGTCTGCGTCAGAGACGATGCCCTCTGTGGCATCGAGCACTTCGCACATTGTGAGTATGGCCCAGCCGTTGGCTCTGCCCCAGTGATAGCAAGGGTGTGAACTCATGCCCTCTACCCATCCGTGGCGGAAGAGTTTCTTCTCGGGTACCCACATCTTGTCCTTGAAGAGTCGTATCTGTTCCAGTGCCTTGGCTGCAATCTCCTGACTGCGTGTGGTCTCGCCCTTCTCCTTAAGATAGCGTGCATACCATGCCATGGCAGGAACTCCCATGTACATGTCGTCGAGCCATACGGTGTTGAAGTGTGGGCGCTTGCGTGCGAAGGTGCCGTCGTTCATGCGATATTGCTTGTTGAGCACGAAGTCGATGTAGCGTTCTATTACCGGTTCGTAGCTCTTACGCTCTTTGCTGTCGGCGCTAATGTAGGCACGGCAGTATGCTGCCACCATGGCACCGCAGTCGTCAAGGGCTCCGGGATAGAGCACCATGCGCATCTGTGCATCGTGCTGCTTGTTGGTTGCCATAATCTTTGCCTCCTTTACGCTTTGTGTGGCGATGGTGCGCATGCGGTTTACGGCAAACTGTCTTGTAGCCTCGTCGTCGGAGTTGAGGCATGCGGAGTAAAGCACTCCGGCCTCGTAGCTGGTGAGGCGGAAGCTGCCCTGTGGCAGTTTGTTGTCCTTCACGTCGCATGGCATGGCGCCGTCAAGATAGCTGACGACACGCTTTACGGTTTGGCTGACACTGCCTTCCTGCGGTATGCCATAAGGGGTGTCGTACTGTGGCTGCATAAGGTGCAGAGGTGTGTTGCTGTCGTTTACCTCCTGTGCATACGAGCACAGACCTGTAACGGGGATAAGTGTCAGTGATACGATTAAATGTCTTAACATTTTGTCTGTTTGTTTTAAGTTTTTAATAAATTCCAGGCTTTCGATGTCCTGAATTTTCAGTTATAGAATAATTTTGGTTTGTTAGTATAAGAAATCCCGAATCTCGAAGTATGTATAATGGTTCGAGATTCGGGAGTGTGTTATGCGTATGGTTACAGACTTGATGTCTGCAGGTATCTCTCTGCGTCGAGTGCTGCCTTGCATCCTGTGCCGGCAGCTACGATGGCCTGACGGTATGTAGGGTCGCATACGTCTCCGGCAGCGAATACGCCTGGCAGTGGCGTACCGTCGATGGCAGCCACCTGCTGTGTAGTGCCTACGGTCTTGATGTAGCCTTGCTCGTCGAGTGCCACCTGGTCTTTGAAGATGTCGGTGACAGGCTTATGGCCTATGGCAAGGAACAGTCCGTCGATAGCGACGTCGTAGTTCTCCTCGTCGGCTTCGCCTTTGCGCTTGACCACGTGCATGCCTTCTACGCCGTTGTTGCCGTAAAGCCCGGTTACGTTATGCTCAAAGAGAAGCTCGATGTTCTCTGCAGACTTGACGCGCTGTTGCATAATCTCGGATGCACGCAGATAGTTCTTGCGTACTACGAGATATACCTTCTGGCACAGACCGGAAAGATAGAGCGCATCCTCGCAAGCGGTGTCGCCGCCGCCTACTACGGCAGTGATCTTCTTACGGTAGAAGAAGCCGTCGCATGTGGCACATGCGCTGACACCCTGCCCACTGTATTTCTGCTCATCAGGTAGTCCAAGGTATTTCGCCTTTGCGCCAGTGGCAATGATGACGCTGTCGGCACTTATCTCCGTGCCGTCCTCTGTGGTGAGGATGTATGGACGCTTGGAGAAGTCAGCCTTTGTGATTACTCCGTCGCGTATGTCGGCACCGAAGCGTTCTGCCTGCTCGCGTATCTCCATCATCATCTGGTTGGCATCCACTCCCTGAGGGTAGCCAGGGAAGTTCTCCACCTCAGTGGTCTGTGTGAGCTGTCCGCCCATCTGTGGACCGATGTACTCTACCGGAGACAGGTTTGCCCTGCCTGCGTAGATGGCTGCGGTGTAACCTGCCGGACCGCTACCAATGATTAAGCATTTAGTGTGTTGCATAATTAGTTGTTGATCAAGCTAAGTATCTTCTCTTCAATCTCAGACATAGGAGTCTGTGCATCGAAACGTGCTACGACCTTTCCTATCTTGTTGATGAGGAACTTGGTGAAGTCTTCTGTTATCTCGCCAGGGAATTTCTCTGTAAGGTATTTGTAGAGAGGGTCGGCATCGTTGCCGTTGACCTTTACCTTCTTGAAGCGAGGAAACTCAGTGTTGTATGTGTCTTTGCAGAACTGATGTATTGCATCGTCGGTGCCTGGGCATGACTTCGTAGGTTGGTTGCTTGGGAAGTCAAGTACGGCGAATCCCTGTGCATGGTATTTCTCATAGATGGCCTCAAGCTCAGTGTACTGAGGTGTTAAAGGACTCTTTGTGGCTGTGTTTACTATAAGCACCACTTCGTTAGCATAACCTTTGAGTGGTACGGCGTTACCCTTGCGGTCTTTGACCGTAATTTCATTTATGGAATTCATTTTGCTTGTTTTTATTATTAGTGTTGCATCTGCAAAAGTACGATATTTTTTCAAATCTTGCAAACTTTTCAATTTAAAATATATGAAATCGACAAATAAAAAGGTAGGACAGCCTGATGTAATCGGCTTATCCCACCTTGATGCTTATGTCTGAATCAATTTCGTACATGTGTTAAGTAGGTGTGCAGATTTATCTGCGACCTCCTCCGTGGCTGTGTGCAGAGCTGCTGCCATGTGCACTGCGTGTGCCTCCGCTGAATGAACCTGCGCTACGTGTGCTGCCTGCACTGCGAGTAGCTCCGCTGAATGCGCTGCCTGTGCTGCGTGAGGTGTTTCCGCTGAAGGTGCTTCTGCGTGAATTGCTGCTGTTGAAGGAGTTGCCGCTATTGTAAGAGCGATTGCTGTTTGATGAGTTGTTGCCAACCGTAGTACGGGTGCTGCTTCTGCGATTTTCTATATTGCTGCGCTCTTGATTGCTGGCTCTGTATCTTACATTATTGTCGCTATAGCGGTTGTTGCTATAGTTGCGGTTATCGCGATGGCTTGCATAATTGTTGTCGTTATGATAGTTGCGGTT
The DNA here is from genome assembly GCA_002392645.1 of Prevotellaceae bacterium UBA3849. GTDB lineage: Bacteria > Bacteroidota > Bacteroidia > Bacteroidales > Bacteroidaceae > Prevotella. The sequence continues at coordinate 14,454 of DGHL01000030.1, read as the reverse complement.
GTCGCTATAGCGATTGTTGCTGCGTGACTCTGTATGTCTGCCGCTTCTGTTGTCTCCCCTGTAAGAATCGCGCATTCCTACATAGTGCTGTCTGTGAACGGCAGGGCGGAAGTGGCTCGTCCTGTTTACGTACCATGAGCGTCCGCCGTTGGTGCGCCATGAATGGCCTCCGCGATATACATTGTAGCATGCAGGGCGTGAGAAGTAGAAGTGGCTGCGATGTGGGTAGTAGGCATAGATGCCGAAATGCCAGTAGCCTGAGCTCCAATATATTGGACGGTAGAAGTAGCTTGCTGCGCAATATGCAGAATACTGCCAGTCGTAGAGGATGTACTGCAGGTCAAGGTTGCGCTGCCTCCAGTAGTCGGCATATACATCGTTTACTGTGTTTACGTTCATGAGGTAGTCGAGGTTTATCTCGTATGCTGCCTCATACTGCTCTTCACTGAGGTTGAGCTCGTAAGCCATCTTGTCGGTAAGGAACAGTGCCTGCTCGCGTGCTTGAGCGAAAGACATTGCGTTAGCGTCTGCCATTATGGCGAACATTGCTATGAGTGTGAATAATATCTTTTTCATGACTTTTGCTTTTTAGGTGGTTAATTAATCTTTCTGATGCAAAAGTACGATGTTTTTCAAGAAAAACGTAGGGTATTTCCCTATGTGGTCAAGGGAAAACCCCTACGGTCTTACTGATACTATGCTTTTGCCTGTCTTCTTGGCTATGGCGGTACGTACCTTCTGTACTTGCGTCATCTCTTCCAGCAACGCCTTCATACGCTGCTCGTCTGTGGTGGCAGACTTCAGTTCGGAGCGTAGCTGCGACATGCGTGTCTCGATGTACTCGTTACGGAAATCGTACAACAGGTGGGTGATGTTGTCGCGTAACTGCTCAATGGTCATTTCGTGCTTCAGGCTCTCAGATACCATCACCTGTGAGGTGGTGATGCGTATGGCAAACGACGATATGTCGTAGTCCGGATGCATGGTGAAATATCTCTCTGCGACGAAACCTTCATCTGTGGAGTGTAGTGCCGCTTCTTCCAATATCCTGTTATACATTGGGATAGAGAATGAAAGGCTGTCGAGCGCAAGGTCATATTGTATAAATTGCGCCACTGTCAAGGAGATAGTGCCACCCCCCTCCTGCTCTAGGTTGTCGTATAGTATCAGCTCGCCCTTGGTTATGATAGTCTTCATGATAAGGTCGGGGATGCTCTCTTTCGGTTGTGTGACGCGTCGTGGAGTGGGAGAGGGCTGCACTGCAGGCCTTTGTGGGGTATTATTTGGTGCAGGCTCGCCTGATGGCGGCGATGAGAATGCCTCAGGAGGCAGGTCGTCAAGATTTATCGGAGGTGGCAATGGTGAGTCGCCGTCATCCTTAGGCAACGGTCTTGGCTGTGGTATTTCCTGATAGTTCTCAGCCCTTGCCTTGCGCTGTTCTTCCTTACGTTGCTCGTCGCGGTAGTTCCTTATCTCCTCGTTCATCTTGGCTGTCAGCGTCTGCTCATTGAAACCAAGTCGTGCGGAGCAGTCCTGAATGTATGCCGCCCTGACGATAGGATCACCGATTACGCTGATGCTCTTGATGATGGATGATATTGCTTCGGAGCGTTCACGTGGGTCGCTGACACCATCAAGCAGCACCTTCGTCTTGAAAGCGATGAAGTCTGTCTGATGCTCCTTGATATAATTGCGAAACTCCTCTGCCGTATGTTTCTTTGCGAAGGAATCGGGGTCGTCACCGTCGGGCAACAGCATCACCTTTACGTTCATACCCTCCTTCAGCAGCATGTCAGTGCCTCGCATGGCTGCCTTTATGCCGGCAGCGTCACCATCGTAGAGCAGTACGATGTTTGGGGTGAAGCGGTGAAGTATGTGAATCTGGTGCTCTGACAATGCCGTGCCGGAGTTTGCCACTACGTTCTCGATGCCGCATTGGTGCATGGATATCACGTCGGTGTATCCCTCAACCATATATACAAGGTTGTCCTTGGCAATGGCCTTCTTAGCTTGATAGATGCCGTAGAGCTCATGGTCCTTGTGGTAGATGTCGGAGTCTGGCGAATTGACATACTTTTGGCTAACGCCCTTGGTACGAGAGTCAAGCACGCGGCCGCCGAATGCTACTACCTTTCCGCTGATGCCAATCCACGGGAACATTACACGACCGGCAAACCTGTCAACGAGTTCGCCGTTGTTGTCTTTGCTGTAGCATAGTCCTGTCTTGATGAGATACTCCGCCTTGTAGCCCTTTGCTATGGCAGCCTTTGACATAGCACTGCGGTCAGAAAGGCAGAAACCGAGTTTGAACTTCTCGATGATGTCGTCGCGTATGCCGCGTTGGCGGAAATACTGCATGCCGATAGCCCTGCCGTCGATGTCATTGCGCAGTATGTCGGAGAAGTAGTCTGCCGCCCATTGGTTGACGATGAACATAGACTCTCTCTCGGTCTGTTCTTTCTTCTGCTCGTCGGTAAGTTCGCGCTCCTTGATTTCTATGTGGTAGCGCGCTGCCAGCCATCGCAGTGCATCGGGATATGTCAGCTGCTCATGCTTCATGATGAAACCAACGCTGTCGCCGCCCTCCCCACATACGAAGCAGTGGCAGGTGCGACGTGACGGCGATACATAGAAAGACGGAGTGTGGTCATTGTGGAATGGGCACAACCCACGATAGTTCGCACCCACTTTCTTTAGTGATACGAACTCTGAAACCACATCGACGATGTCGGCGGCATCCTTGATTCTTTCTATGGTATGTTGGTCTATCATCCTTAAGATGAGATGCTGTTAATTACTTACCTTTATGGTTTTGATGTATATCCTGAAAATATAGCAGAGCGGATTGACAGGGTTTTATCTTCAGTTCTTCCTGAATATGCTGAAGTTCACGCTGCCATAGCTCCTGTGCTCAATGAAGGATGGATGGCTTGAGAAATCGTTTTGCTTGCCATGCTCAAGTACTAATATTCCGTCATCCTTCAGCAGTGGCAGTGCCTTGTCTGGTATCTCGGTAAGTGTAGTGAGCGCGTATGGTGGATCGGCAAAGATAAAGTCGAACTGCTTCTTACAGATCTTCATGAACTTGAAGGCATCGTTCCTTATCAGCGTATGATTGCTGACACCCAGTTTTGCCACGCATTGACGTATGAAGTTGGAGTGGTCCCTGTCAAGTTCCACACTTATTACGTTGTCGCATCCTCTTGACAGTAGCTCCAGTGTTATGCTGCCGGTGCCGGCGAAGAGGTCAAGGGCTTCTGCACCTTCAAAGTCTATGTATCCCATCATGACGTTGAAGATGTTCTCCTTGGCAAAGTCTGTTGTAGGGCGTGCCTTGAACGAACGTGGCACTTCAAAGTGTCTGCCCTTGTATATTCCTGTTATTATTCTCATAGCATTAAGTCAAACGGCATTCCTTCTATCTGTGCTAGCGGTGAGCGGTTGAGGTCGGCATTAGGGTTTATGTCGTGTACCCTTGAAAGGTATGCTCCCAGTCTGCCTCGCAGCCATTCTTCGTGTGGCATGTCGCCTATTACGAACAAGTCGTCCTCTTGCTGGTTCATGCCCAGCTGCTTCCATACGAAGAGGATGTAGTAAAGTGCATCGTGGGCATGTGTAGCGTCGAATGAGTTGGCAAAACGCACACGGTGTTGCTCAAACTGACATACGTCCACGGTCTTGTCGTGGAAATATGCGAACAGTTTGCGTCGCTGTCCTGACTGGTAGTATCTGCTGTAGAGATGTCGCCATACGGGCTGTATTACGTTTTGCACCTCCACGTTGGCAAAATTGTCTCTTACCACCATCAGCAAGTCGCTGTTGACTGAGAATATGGCTACGGCGTCGAGTTCTGGCACCTCGCACGTGATTTTCTCCTCACCCTTTCTTCCGCTTATTACGCCAGAGTACATTGCCTCTGCGTTGAAGTCAGGTGTGTTGTTATAGTCGGTCGCTGGTATCAGCACTACGGGTGACGCCACCATCAGCTTTGCGCATCGGCCTTCGTTGTCGTAAGTCTGTCCCTCTGTCTCGTTCTTAAGGTATGACTGTTCCTTGAAGGCTGTGCGCAGGTTGGCGGCAAGCGACATTTCTCCCTTCACCTTGTAGGGGTGAAAGGCGTTGGTGCCGTCCTCTTTCTTTATGAGAAAAGATAGTGTTCCCAGTCCTGCTCTTATTATGGTAATGTCATTGCTCATGGAAAATACTTTTTTGCGCCACAAAATTACAAATAAATTTTCAAACAGACAAAGTTTTTCAGAACTAAAAAAACGAGAAAGTGCCAAATGTGCACCTTGTCGTCTGTGTCTGATTGTATGGAAAGTAAGGTTAGTGTTTAGGAAAAGCAAAGAGAGACTTCACTGAAAACCATTGTGTGTTTCAGGTGAAGTCTCTCTTTGTATGCGTGGGTGAACTCTGTTGGTTCCCCATTTTAGTATATATCTTACCTTGTTATCTGTGTAGGAAGTCAGAGAAGAAGTAGATGGCAACTATGCGCTGATCCACGTCTTTAGCATAGCCCATGGTTCGTTTAGATGCATCCTGCACCTTGCCCTTGGAGTTTATCGTTCCCACCATTCGGTTCAGTCCGTTTATTATGGTGCCACTGTCCATGATACGTCCTACTATTCTACCGTTTTGGTCGAATATGGTGTTACTGCTTCCAAGCTTTCCCCTTACCTGGTTGTAGCCGTCACGTATGGTTCCGTCGGCATCAAACGTGCCTATGCGACGTGTGTAGCCGTCATATACCACACCGTTTTCCTCGATGATACATGCAACTTCGTGTGAGTCGTTGTATATTACCTGCTTTTTGCCAATAGCATTGTTTACATTGTTCTCCTGTGCGAACAAGGCGGTTTGCATAGTCAGTGCTATAAGCAATCCGAGTGCTTTCGTTATAATATTATAGGTTTTCATTAGTAATTATTTTTGTTGGTTTTACTTGTTTATGTTTATGTCTTACTGTGAGCAAAATTACATATTATTTCCCAAACGACCAAATTTTTTCTGCTAAAAGTGGTAAGACACGTCTAAAATCTGTTAAAGTTCTTTGTTTTTGTTGGGATAAAGCGACAGACAAACGGAGGCGTATATGCCCAATGCTGCAACGAGCAGTGTCTGTATGGTGTGTACTATCAGTACGAAGTAGAGCGCTTCGTTGTCTGCCACACCGTAGAGTATCAGCATTGTCTTGACGGCAAAGTGCCAAGAGCCTGCACCGTTGGGGGTAGGAACAAGTACGGCGATGCTGCCCACTATGAATGTCACGAGGGCGCACATCAGTCCGAGGTGCGACGTGCCTTCGAAGCAGAAGAACGTAAGGTAGTAGTGTAGGAAGTAAGCTCCCCAGATGGCAAGACTGTAGAACAAGAACAGCGGCACGTTGCTTACGTTCCTGAGCGACATCACTCCGTCGAGAATGCCCTGCACCGTTGTCTTCATCTTGTCATAAAAGGCCAGTTTCTTTCTGAATATATAGAAGCACATTAAAGTCATCACGGCACATATCGCCACTACTATATAGCCGGTGGTGGAGAACATGCCAAGAAGGGCAGTAAGGTCATCTATGCGTGTTCCTGTCTTCGAGAAAAACGACAGGAATACCGGCATCTGAAGCAACAGCACGAGGGCGGTGATGATGAGTATTATAAGTGAATCCACCGCACGCTCCGTTACCACGGTGCCCAGTGCCTTGGCGAAGTTAACGCCGTCTTTCTTTGCCAATACCCCGCAACGTGTGAACTCTCCAATGCGAGGTACTACGAGTGATGCTGCATACGATAGGAATATGGCGTTCGTGCATGTCTTCGTTCGCGGATGCTCATCAAGCGGCGCAAGGGTTTGCTTCCACCTCCATGCGCGGAAGGCCTGTGCTAATATGCCGAAAGGGAATGATGCCAACATCCACCACCAGTTCATCTTATGCAGCAATACGTCGCGTATGCTCTCGATATCAAAGTCGCGATACATCCAATAGAGTATGGCTCCGCCGAAGAGTAACGGCAGTCCGATGTTTATTGTTTTACGTATGTATCGCTTGTTCATCTGTGAAAATGGTTAAATTGTGGACAAAGGTACAAAAAAAAACTCAATTAAATGTCAAATGTTGAAATTATTTTGTAACTTTGCAGAAAAATCGTGGAATAATATAAGGATTGTTTTTTTCCCTCATCCATTCATTCCTCATTGCTTGCGAAAGTTGAGTATATATAATAAGGTATATAGGTTTCGTATGCTGTGTTTGAGAAACAAGTTAAAGTAGAATATAAAGTATAATATCTGAATGAAGCAAGTACGCCCAAAGAAAAACCTTGGACAACATTTCCTTACCGACCTTGGCATAGCCCGTCGCATAGCCGACACCGTAGATGCATGTCCTGACATTCCAGTGCTCGAGATAGGTCCGGGTATGGGAGTCATGACGCAGTATCTGTACCCTAAGGACAGGGAGTTTAAGTGCGTAGAGATAGACAAGGAGTCGGTGGCGTATCTTCAGGAGGCTTTTCCACGACTTCGTGGCGGCATCATTGGCGACGACTTCCTGCGCATGGATCTCAATGAGGTGTTCGGTGGCAGGCAGTTCGTGCTGACGGGCAATTATCCGTACGATATTTCGTCGCAGATATTCTTCAAGATGCTCGACAACAAAGAACTCATACCGTGTTGCACCGGAATGATACAGCGCGAGGTGGCTTTGAGGATAGCTGCCGAGCCTGGCAACAAGACCTATGGCATCCTGTCGGTATTGATACAGGCATGGTACGATACGGAGTACCTGTTCACCGTCGATGAGGATGTGTTCAATCCACCTCCAAAGGTGAAGTCGGCTGTGATACGCATGACGCGCAATGACCGTAAGGACCTGGGATGTGATTGGCAGTTGTTCCGCCAGATAGTGAAGACCGTGTTCAACCAGCGCAGGAAGATGCTGAGGGTTAGTCTCAAGCAGTTGATGCCTGGTTTCAAGAGCGATGAGGACTTCTTCATGAAGCGACCAGAACAACTTACGCATGAGGAGTTTGTATGGCTCACCAACTACGTTGAAAAACTTAGAACGTAGCATCCTTGCATAGACAAGCATTAACTTATGCCAGGCGAATGGTTTTGCAATCGTCGTGCAAAGAAATTGATATAACTTTTTAAAACTATATTACTATGAAGAAAATCATTGCAGTCATTGTATGCACCATGATGTCTTTCGGTGCTGCCAATGCACAGTTGAGTGGATTGCTCGACAAAGTTACGAGTGCCACAAGTGGCAACAGCACGCTGAGTGCACTCACAGGTATCATCAGCAGCAAGCTGATACCTACCTCAACGCAGATTCTCGGTACATGGACCTACCAGGAGCCAGCCGTTATGTTTACCAGCGACAATGCACTGAAGAATGCCGCAAGCAGTCTCGCAATGAAGTCTGTTGAGACGAAACTTCAGTCTTACCTCACAAAGGTAGGCATCACGAAAGGCAATATGTCTGTCACCTTCAATGAGGACAAGACGTTTACCGTGAACCGTAAGGGTAAGAAAGTAACCAGTGGCACATACACCATCGACAGTAATGGCGATGTTACGTTGAAGTTCAAGGGCAGGAAGAATCCAAGCAAGGTAACACCGCAGCTCGACAATGGTTCGCTGGTTGTTGTCATGGATGCCACGAAGCTCAAGATCTTCATGCAGAACATCGGCGCCAACGTGTCACAGCTCTCTACCGTCGTATCGCTCATGAAGAGTATGGATGGCATGAAGCTCGGCGTACGTCTGCAGAAGTAATACCATTCGGACTTTTCTTCTATCACAGATTACATGGATTCCCTGTGGCTTCATCATCGTGGAATCACAGTGCGAATATTCAAACCCACTGATAATCGGCATTATTGCTGAATATCAGTGGGTTTACTTGTTATCATCTCCGTCGGTTATATTGTTATTTCTGCAGAGCCGTAGCAACGGTGGTGCTGTGCGTCGTAGATTACGCAGAACTGCCCTGGCGCTACACCGTGAATGGGTTTCTCGGAATGGATAGTGAACACTCCGTCACCATCAGACTGCATAACGGCTCTCATGTGGTCGGCGGTATGACGTATCTTGAATGTAATGTCGAGTGGTTGCGTAGCACCGTCGGCAAGCATCTCGCATGTAAGCCAGTGCATGTCGTGCACCTTGAATGTCTGTTTATATGCCGACTTAGGATCGTAGCCGTGTGAAACAAGCAATATGTTCTTCTTTATATTCTTCTTTACGGCAAACCATGGCCCGCCGCCGAATCCCAGTCCGTGGCGCTGTCCTATGGTGTGAAACCACAGTCCCTTGTGCATACCGATTTTCTTGCCGGTTTCGATGTCGATAACCAGTCCGGGCTTCTCGCCGAGATAGCGGCGCAGATACTCGTTGTAGTTTATCTTGCCAAGGAAGCAGATGCCCTGCGAGTCCTTGCGTTTTGCATTTACAAGGTTTTCTCGCTCGGCTATCTCCCTCACCTCGTTCTTATGGTAGTGTCCTATTGGGAATATGGCCTTGCGCAGTTGCCAGTCGTATATCTGCGCCAGAAAGTCCGTCTGGTCCTTTACAGGGTCAGGTGAAGTGACGAGCCACTTCCTGCCCTGTTCGTCAATCTCAGTCTGGGCATAGTGACCGGTAGCGATATAGTCGTATTCATGGCCGCGCTTCTCGTGGAAGGCACCGAACTTAATCAGGCGGTTGCACATTACGTCAGGGTTAGGTGTGAAGCCAGCCTTCACCTTCTCCATGGTGTAGCGTGTCACCTGTTCCCAATACTCCTTATGGCAGTCAATCACCTCAAGGCTCAGGTTGTAGCGTCGTGCCACCATGGTAGCCATTTCGAGGTCTTCCTCCGATGTGCAGTCCCATTCCTCCTGCTCCTCAGGTCCTATTTTGATATAGAAGCAGTCGGGAGTTATTCCGTGTGTGCATAGTTCATGCACAACGACGGAACTATCGACTCCGCCACTGAGTAATACGGCTACACGACGGGAATTTAATAATTCATAATTCATAATTCATAATTACTCCCTCACTTGTAGAGAGAGCTCTTAATTCTTAATTCATAATTACTCCCTCATTTGCAGAGAGAACTCTTAACTCTTAATTCTTAACTCTTAATTCTTAACTCTTAATTCTTCGCCCAATCTCCCTCCCTCACAGGGAGGGGCGGGGTGGGTCACATATTCCTTATCCTCCATTCCTGCGGATAGAGGTTGTTGGCACGGTTGCCGATATTCTTTACGAATCCCAACGGAAGGGATTTGTAGGTGACAATGACGAAGCCCCGCGGAACGTCAGGCGGCAGTGTTATAGCCTCATGGTGAAGGTAGTGCAGTGCATCGTCAAGCGACAGTTCTGCCGTGGGATATTTGTCTTTTGGCAAGGTGGTGAGCATAGCCTCGGCATGGGCAGGTATGGTGCTCTTGCCTTTTATTGTCGGCTGCGGATTGCCGTCAGATAAGATACGCAGGAACTTCCTTGCTTTCTCAATGGAGTTACTGCCTTTTGAAGAAGGGGTGGGAGAGGACTTCCTAAGCACTGCCATGAAGAGACCTTCGCCCTTTGTGGTGCCAGGGATGAAACGATATACGGGAGCATCCCATCCCTTTAGCAGCGAACCGCAGATGTTCCATTCCTCCTTAGTGGCTATAGGTACGATGTCAGCGCCCAGTTCCTCCATAATCCAGCGCACGTTTTCTTCATCCTCCCTGAGGTTGAATGTGCAAGTGCTGTAGATAAGCAAACCGCCGGTCTTGAGACAGTCCCAGATGTCGGCAACGATAGAGCGCTGCAGTTCCTGACACTTCATCACGTTTTGCGGGCTCCATTCCCCTATGGTGGCCTCGTCCTTACGGAACATGCCTTCTCCGGAGCAAGGCACGTCGGTAAGTATGGCGTCAAACATCAGTCCGGCTTTCTTATAGTCGCGTGGATAGTTATTCGTCACTATCACGTTGGGATGTCCCTGCTTCTGCATGTTCTCCATCAGTATGTTAGCCCTGCGTTTGTCTGGCTCGTTAGAGAACAGCACCATGTCGTCTGGTATGGCGGCACGTATAAGTGACGATTTGCCGCCTGGTGCAGCACAGAGGTCAAGGAACATGCCGCCGCCAGTGTCGCCACCTGTTGGCATGGCCTGCCTCAGCACCTCGTCGAGGAACATCGACGAAGCCTCTTGAACGTAATAGGCACCTGCATGAAGCAACGGGTCCAAAGTGAAGTTAGGACGCTTGTCGAGGTAGTATGCATTGTTGCACCATGGTATTGGCGTGCAACCGGGCTCGTCGGCAGCGATAAGGTGCAGCGGCGAGTTACCCCCGTCGTCATCCTGTGTGATGGCGGCAGGGCTCTTGTAAGGGTTGAGCCTTATGCTCACTGGCGGAATCTCATCGAAAGCGTTGAGGTAACGCTCCCAAAGGCTGTCGCCAAGGAGCTTGTGGGTATATTCTGAAAACTCAGAAGGTAAAACGGCTTTTGTCATAACTCTAAATGTAAAACGAGTGGCAGATGGTCGCTGACGCCCTTGTTGTATAGGGGACCGCGAAAAGTGCGGAATGGCTTGTAGCCGCCCTGACTGTCTTTCTCCAACATCCATTCATTGTCAAGGATGTAGCAGTTCTTTACTCTGTCGTTCAGTTGTCTGGAGAGGAATATGTGGTCAAGGCTGTTCCATTCCCCGCCATATTTATACGTACCGGTAACGTCGGTAATGCTGTGGTTGAAGCCTACTGCAGATTCCGATACTTCGTAAAGGGAATCGTTGCCTATCAACCTTAGCGACTTGTCACGTGAATAGTCGTTGAAATCACCGGCTATTATAATGCATGCCTGCGGTGCCTCACTGCGTATGGAATCTACGGTCTGTATGATGCGCTGTGCCACAGTCAGGCGGTAAGGCTCTGATGCTACCTGGCCACCGCTTCTGCTCGGTGCATGTACGGCAATGATGTGCAGTGTGTCGCCAGAGCGTGCTGCTCCCTTCGCGTATAGTAGGTCGCGTGTGGGCATCATGCCCTTCTCCGGTGGTGATATGCGTATGGAGTGGTGCTCCGTAAGTCGGAAGGTGAGAGGGTTGTAGAGTAGTGCCACGTCAATGCCGCGATGGTCCGGACTGTTTGTCATGACATACCTGTAGCCTGCTCCTTTCAGCATGCTTGCATGTGTGAGCATGAGCATGGTGCTGTCATTCTCCACCTCGCACAGTGCCACTAAGTCCGGCAGGTGATATGCGTAGGCATTTGACGTACGTAGCTTGTCGGCAGGCTCCCTCATGTTTTCTCCGCATTGCTGTATTACCCTGCCTATGTTGTTAAGCTTCTTCCAATACCTGCTGAAGGTCCAGTGGCGCTCTGCGTCAGGCATGAACTCATGATCATTCTTCAAGGAGTCATGTACGCAGTCAAACAGATTCTCGCAGTTATACTCCGCGAACGTAAACGGAACGTGATAATCCTCAGCACGACATGTGCCGGCACTCAGTATCGTGAGCAGGCAAAGCAGCCTTATGATATGATGTGTGGACATCTTGTATAGCACGGACATACCAGCCACTATCTGTCTTTCCAGAATGTCGGGGTGAAGATTATCAATACTGAGAAAATCTCAAGTCTGCCCATCAGCATGAGCAGTGAGCACATCCATTTTGCAAAGTCAGGCAGCTCGTTCCATGACATGGTAGGACCAATCTCAGTACCGAGCGTAGGTCCCACGTTGCTCAGTGTTGACAGTGTTATGGTGATAGCGTTGGTATTGTCAATGCCGGCAGCAATCATTGTGAATGCGCATATAAGGCACAGCAATCCGTATGCAGTAAGGAATGCCAGGAGTGTCACCCTGCGCTGCATAGGTACGTTCATGTCGCCGAATCGCAGCGGCAGTACGGCCTTCGGGTGCAGTATTTGCTTGAATTCGTTCTGTACTATCTTGAGCAGCATGGAGCAGCGCACACACTTGAATCCGCCGCTTGTGCTGCCTGCACATGCTCCTGTGAACATACATACGGCAAGCACCACCCATGTCACGTGTGGCCATTTGGCGGCATCATCGTTGAATAGTCCGGTGGTGGTGATGAACGATACCACCTGATATACGGCGCATCGGAACGCTTTCTCTATGTCGTAGCTGAGGCTGTGCATCAGCAGTATCATGATGAAGGCGGTGAATACGAACGTGAGCAGGCAATACAGCTTCACCTCGCTATTGGAGAAAAGGCTCTTCACTTCACCTTTCAGGAACAAACGATAAAGCAGTATGAAGTTAATGCCAGACAGGAAGCAGAACAGGGTGGAGAAATACTCCATGGCAGGTGAGTTGAAGAACTCTATGCTGTCGTTATGAGTGGCAAAACCACCAGTGGCAATGGTTGTCATGGAGTAGTTTACGCTGTCGAACCATCCCATGCCGAGTAGTTTGAAAGTCAGTGTGCAGGCAATGGTCAGTGCAAGGAATATCACCCAGATACTCTTTGCCGACGTTGACAGTCGCGGATGCAGTTTTGTCTTTATAGGACCAGTGGCTTCTGCAGAGAACACCTTTACTGAGCCGCCCACCATTGATGGTAGTATGGCAATGGTGAAGAATACGATACCCAGACCGCCTATCCACTGCGAGAAGGTGCGCCAGAACAGTATGCCGTGTGGCAGATGTTCCACGTCGTCAAGTATCGTGGCACCGGTAGTCGTGAAGCCCGACATAGTCTCGAAGTAGGCATTTGTGAAGTTGGGAATGTAACCGCCGATGATGAACGGCAATGTGCCGAACAGGCTATACACGCTCCATGTCAGTGTGACGACGAGGAAGGAGTCCTTCCTGCTCATGGTGTTGTCAGCCTTGTATCCCATATACCTTAATATATATGCAAACAGCTGTGTCACCAATATTGATATGAGGAAAGAGAATGTGTCATCCTCATTGTACCAGAATGCGATGCAAAGGCACAACAGCATGAACATAGACTCCAGAAACAGCAATGAGCCTAATATCTTATATATAAGCTTCAGGTTTATCATATATCGTCATTCTACTTTCATCATCCTCTCTCCCTTGTCATGTTTTAATAAAACAGTTTCTCTATACGTTTCATGTCGGCATTATGACAGAATACCACTACGATGTCACCCTCCTGAACCTGGGTGCCTCCTGATATAAGTATTCCCTCGCCGTTCCTTACCAGACCGCCGAAGGTTACACCCTTAGGCAATCCCAATTCATATATCTTCTTCTTCGTGATGCGTGAGCCAGGCATGGCAGTAAACTCAGCCACGTCGGCCTTTGCCTGCATAAGGAAGCGCACGTTGTTAGCCTTACCCTCAAGCAGAGTCTCGTAGATACGCGATGCCGCAATGGCCTTCTTGTTGATGATGGTACCTATGTCGAGGCTCTCCGCCATGTCAACGTAGTCTATGTTCTCCACCACAGCCACCGTCTTTCTCACTCCATAGCGCTTTGCCGTCAGACAGGCAAGTATGTTAGCCTCGCTGCTGCCGGTCAGTGCCACGAAGGCCTGTGTGCTTCGTATGCCTTCCTCTATGAGCAGTGAGGTGTCGCGTGCATCTCCGTTTATTATATAGTTGGCAGTGCGGGGCAGCAGGTCATTGAGACGTTCGCAGCGTGCAGGGTCTCTCTCTATGATTTTATAATTCATGTAGTCAGGCATGGTGTGTGCCGTACGTACGGATGTCTTGCCGCCACCCATTATCATCACGTTCTTTACGTCGGCATAATGCTCCTTGCCTACTATGTGGCGTACGTAAGGTATTGACTGCGGGGTGGTCATGAAATATGCCAGGTCATACAGCTGCAGCACGTCGTCGCCGCCAGGTATTATGGTTTCGTTGCCACGCTTTATAGCCACTATGTGGTAAGGCTCTGAAGGGCCTATCAGTTCCTTCAGCGGACGGTCAAGTATGAGGCATCCCTCACGCAGTTTTATGCCGAGCATTACGAGGGCACCGTCGTGCACGTCCCAACGCTGTCGTACCCACGACATCTTCAGTCCGTTGATGATGTCCTGTGCAGCGAGCAGTTCCGGGTATATTATGGAGTCTATGCCCATTCTCGTCAGCACGTCCTTATTCTTCGGCTTGGCATATTCATACTCCTCCACCTTAGCCACGGTATGCTTAGCCCCTAACGACTTTGCTATGCAGCAAGCCGTCATGTTCTGTTCCTGGTTCAGTGTTACTGCAATGAACAGGTCGGCATTTGACACCCCTATCTCCCGTTGTGCCTTTATGCTTACGGGAGAGGCATACATCGTCAGTACGTCAAGGTCTGAATTGATGTTGTCGAGTGCTTCCTCATTATCGTCAATGATGGTGATGTCCTCATTGGTACGAGTCAGGAGCGATGCCAGATAGTTGCCTATGGCGTATGCGCCGGCTATGATGATTTTCATTGTCTGATAGTCTTTAGGTGGGTTCTAAAAATTCCCACTGTCAGATTTTTGAATTT
>DGHL01000111.1 GCA_002392645.1 Prevotellaceae bacterium UBA3849 | reverse complement strand
AGTTACCTGAAATCTGTGAGTTACCACCAGTGATCTCACCGTTTACACGTGGAGCAGAGTAAACTACGCCGTCGAGTACGATAGCGATAGCCTTGCCTACGTTCTGCTTGGTGAGCTGAGCCCAGAGGCGAGCACCCTCGTTGTTCATTGACATTGATACGCATGGACGACCGAAGTTGTCGAACTCATCCTTTGCGTCGGTGATAACGTCACCCTCCAATGGAGCACGACCGCTGGTAGAGGTAACCTTCAGGGCGTGGAGCTCAAAGATGTTCTTTGTGCCCTCAACAGGCTTTGCAGACCACAGGAGCTTAACGTCAGAAGGGATAACCTTCTTAGCCTCCTCACCGTAGATGAGCTTGTTGATCTCAGCGGTGTCACGCTCGTGAGCATAACCCATGGTAGAGAGAGACTGTCCCTGAACTGGCTGGAAGATAGCGAACAGAGGGTTCTGCTTCTTTGCCTTTGCAAGCTCAGCGTCGCTGTTCTTGGCAGCCTTGTCAGCAGCCTTAGCACCAGCGTCCTCGTTCTTCTTCAGCACGAACTTGCTTGAAGCCTCCTTCTTAGCAGTGTCGGCAGCAGCAACCTCCTTGGCAGACTCAGTCTTGACGGTATCAACCTTAGCGGTGTCAGCCTTGCCTGAAGCGATGTTAGCCAGACGTGTGTTGAGTTGTGAGAGGTAAGGCATAACCTCGTTAGCGTTGTATGTCTCCCAGAACTCAAGGTTTGCAGAACCCTGGAGCAACTTACGTACGCGCTCAGGCTCCTTGACGCCAGGCATCTCGACCATGAGGCGGCCTTCCTGACCCTCGAGCTTCTGTATGTTAGGCTGAACGACACCGAACTTATCGATACGGTTACGTACTACGTTGTAAGAGTTGTCGATGGCGCTCTGCACCTCAGCGCGCAGTGCAGCCTCAACCTCAGCGTCAGTGCTCTGGGTAGAAACCTTACCCTTCAGCTGCTGAGTGGCGAAGATCTCAGCCAGGCGGTGACCTGGAGCATTCTTCTTGTAGGCGTTGATGAAGAGAGTGATGAAGTCCTTCTGACTTGACTCCTCTTCCTTCTTAGCCTCAGCCATAGACTTCTGGTAGGCAGCGTCAGTCTTGTGGTCGGCAAGCACGTCAACAACGTCAGGCACGCTGATTTCGAGAATGACGTTCATACCACCCTTCAGGTCCAGACCCAGACCAATCTGAGTCTCCAGACACTGCTGATAAGAATAGACGCCGAGATACTTCACGGAGTCCTTGTAGTTCTGAGCGGCGATAGGGTCGCTCATCTTGGCCGCCTGCTTGTCATAGTAGCTTGTAGCTGCTGAGAACGACAAGTAGAAGATACTTGCCAGTGTCAGCAACACGGCGGTCACGATAACAATTCCTTTGTTTTGCATTTTGTTTTAGTGATTTTTATTTTGTTTTTTATTGTTTTGATTCAGTTTTTCGTCGTTGTCGGGACATACTGTTACAGCACAGCAAATGCTCACGTCAGGACACAATTTCCCCTCCGTGCGCACGTAATGCATGCAAAGTTACGAAAAAACCTTGAATTATGGAAATATTTGCGCTATATTCTTACATTATTTAACGAAAAACGGCTTTGTCGGCTGGTATTATGGTGTGTCCATGCGTGTCTATGTACTGAGATTTATGCATTTCATCGCTGTTGCGTGTATAATTTTTCGCGCAAACATGTTTTATTTACGAAAAAAAATCGTAACTTTGCAGATGACAGCAGTAATTATCAACCTTTTAAAACTTAAGTTACACTATGAAAAGTTTCGGATCAAAACCCTGGATGTTGCCACAGCCAGTGCTGATAATCGGCACATACGACAAGGACGGCAAGCCTAACGCTATGAATGCTGCATGGGGCGGCACGTGGGACATGCACGAGATAATGATTTCGCTGAGTTCTCACAAGACCACCGACAACCTCACCGTAAACAATGAATTCACCGTAGCCTTTGCTACACGCGATACCATGGTTGCCGCCGACTATGTAGGCATTGTGAGCGGTCGTAACACTGCTGACAAGATGGAGCGCACCGGATGGACGGCAGAGAAGGCACCCAACGTCAATGCACCGCTGTTCAAGGAGTTTCCGATGACCATGGAGTGCCGTGTAAAGGAGAAACTCTACGAGAGCGAGACAGGTTGCTATCTTATAGCCGAAGTGGTTGACATACAGTGTGATGAACAATATCTCGATGCTGACGGACAGCCTGACGTAGAGCGTATGCAGATAATAACCTATGACCCAGTGCACCATGGCTACATAGAGTTGGGCAAGACAGTAGGCAAAGCCTTTGCCGACGGCAAGAAACTGAAATAAGCCATGGCGGTATATGGCCTTGATGAAAGACTGTGGTTCCCCGATCCTTATGAAGGGGAGCCTGACGGACTTGTAGCGGTATATGGCGACCTCTCACCCGAGAGGTTGCTGTTCGCATACTCCAATGGTTATTTTCCGTGGTATTCATACCGCGCTACTGCAGGTGCTCCCTTTTGGTACTGTCCGCTTGACAGGTTTGTGATATTCCCCGATGAGATACACGTAAGCCACTCCATGCGCCAGATGCTGCGTAGTGATGCCTATGAGGTGACGTTCAACGAGGATTTCCCTGCCGTAATACAAAACTGTTCCACGGTGCAGGAGCGCAATGTTGACTTTGGTGCGTGGCTCGGTCCTGACATGATAGACGCCTATACGCGTCTGTACCGTCTGGGCTATGCGTCAAGTGTGGAGGTGTGGGAACGCGACGGCCACCGCCTTGTGGGCGGACTATATGGTGTAACGCTTTGTGATTGTTTCTTCGGTGAAAGCATGTTCTCGCTTGTGCCAAGTGCATCAAAACTCGCACTCATACACCTTGCCCGCAAGATGAAAGAAAAAGGAGGCAAGCTGATAGACTGCCAGTTTGAGACGCCACATCTTAAGACCATGGGTGGCAGGCACATAACTTACGAAGAGTATATGAAAGAACTGCGGAGATAGGCAAGCGCCTATTTCCGCAGTGTTATTTGGTATGTATTGTCTGTATTGATATGCTTCGTCGTTCCTACGTAGTTATACATTATACTGCGTATGAGGTCTCTCACCTTTTGGTACGGACCATTTTTCTCCGTCCTCACCTTGTTGAGGTTTATGGCGTTATAGTTCAGGGCGTGACAGACATAGGAGTCGAACGCCTTCATGCACTGGTCATACACCTGCTTAGGCTGATGACCGTTCTCATCGCCTGCCGCCAGTGCGCACAACGCCTTGTTGAATGGCTCTGCGAGATATGAGTAGGCATCGGTCATGTTCACCTTCTGTCCCATAATCTTAGGCACATACAACTGCACCATGTAGCGCAGTCGATCGCGCTGCTTCATGGCAAGGTCTGTTGCGGGCCAACGCGATGGCTTGTTGCCATACAGCGTGGCAGAAGTAATGCGCATTTTGCCGGTGGCGATGTTCAGCGTCATGCGTCGGTATGGACTTGGGAATCCAGCCAGTGAGCCCGTTGAAATGTCAGTGAGCCTGCCGTGCAGCGTCTCGGTGTCGGTAACCGACTGTATGTGGTAATGTCCTGTCAGCACCAAATGTATGCCCGAGCGTGTCAGGGTTTCCTGCACCTCCTTCAGTGCAGGCAGGTTCTTCACTCCGCGCTCCATGTTCAGCATGGCAGTAGGTGCGAAGTAGTCTTCCTGGTTATGGTGCTGCATCAGTTCGTGGTGAGCCATTGCAATGACATAGCGTCCTTCCAGTCTGGCTTTGGTCGCCGCGCGCTCTATCCATGTCAGGGTAGGGCGAAACAGTCGTCCGTGAACATATCGTGACTTGTATTGGTTCGGAATGTTGGTGTTAAGGCATACTATGGCGAGTCCCGGTACGGGATATACCATGTAGGAGCCCGTCACGGAGTCGGTGCTCACCGCCTCAGAGTAGCCATAATCCTTGTATATCTCGCGAAATTCAGCCTCGCTTACCGACGGCACTCTCTCTGTCTTGGTGCCATTGTATCGCACGGCCTTCGGGTTTTCCATATCGTGGTTGCCAGGTATGACATATACCTTGGTGCCGCCAGCCTCTATTTCCTTAAGTTTTCGCGCCATGTACTCGTGCGATGCACGCTCACCGTCCTTGGTGAGGTCGCCAGGTATCAGCAACAGTTGCGGACGTTCTCTCATTGCTATCGTGGCAAACTGCTCGAACAGTTGCTGACTGCTCTCTGCCACTTTAAGGTCTTGCTGCATGGCTTTTATGAAGGCCTCGCCGTAAGGAATGTCGAAGAGAGACTTGTCCATTACGTGAGTGTCGCTTGCCACCATCATGGTGACTTGCTGTGCTTTAGCGTAAATTACCGCTCCTGCCATCAGGAGCAAAACAAAAATTTTCTTACTCATATACACGCAAAGTTATTCATTTTATTTCAATTACGCAAAAAAAATGCAGAAAAATTTGGAAGTTATCAGAAAAATTTGTATCTTTGCACCCAAATATATTCAATAATTTGCGTAATTAATTTACCGGAAAATCAACAATTGATTCTGAAATAAATTAGATTTTTAAGTTTTTTCATTATAGATTATTTTGGTTTTGAGGTCCGACAGCCGGGAGGCAGCCGGTCCTTTTTTTGTATTATTGCAATTAAAAAACTTAAAAATGTTTGCACAAGCGGAGAATTATTCGTAACTTTGCATTCGCAAATCTGTACAGACGTGCGCCTGCTTTCGCAGACACGCACTATTTGCTTTATGCGAAACATTGCATTCGCAAATCTGGACAGACGTGCGCCTGCATTCGCAGACTCGCACTATTTGCTTCATGCGAAACATTGCATTCGCAAATCTGTACAGACGTGCGCCTGTTTTCGCAGATAAACAGGTTTTAAAGAAAACAGAAACTGTTGCCCTGATAGTTAAATGGATATAACAAGGCTCTCCTAAAGCTTAGTTCCGAGTTCGATTCTCGGTCGGGGTACAAAGATACTTACTTATGATTCTCTGTAGCATAGCAAGTTACAGAGGATTTGTTTTTTTATGATGCCCATCGGCTTACTATATCTTACTGACACCTATGGCAAACGAGAAAATCATAACACGATTCAGGCAGCATCTGCGACTGTTGCGCGGACTGTCGCCTAACACCCTGGAGGCTTACCTGCACGACGTGGGTAAGCTGCTGACGTGGTGCGAGCAGGAGCAGAAGGATATAATGAAACTGTCGTACGACGACCTGCAGGAGTTCTCGGCATCGCTCCACGACCTTGGCATCGCTTCTTCCACCCATGCACGCATATT
The DNA here is from genome assembly GCA_002392645.1 of Prevotellaceae bacterium UBA3849. Taxonomy (GTDB): domain Bacteria; phylum Bacteroidota; class Bacteroidia; order Bacteroidales; family Bacteroidaceae; genus Prevotella. Next base: position 7,467 of record DGHL01000111.1, on the reverse strand, counting down.
GTGCGGAGTGAGGTCGTTCTACCATTACCTCAGCATTGACGGCTACGTGGAACAGGACCCCAGCGAACTGCTGGAGTCGCCTATACAGGACAAGCACCTGCCCGAGGTATTGTCAACCCAGGAGGTGGACATGCTGGAGCAAGCCATCGACTTGTCGAAGTGGGAGGGACACCGTAATCGTGCCATCATAGAGGTGCTGTTTGCGTGCGGACTGCGTGTGTCGGAACTCGTAACGCTTACTCTTTCACACATATACGAGGAGGAGGGCTATGTGCGCGTCATGGGTAAGGGTAGCAAGGAGCGACTGGTGCCTATATCGCAAAGTGCCATAAGAGAACTACACCTGTGGTATGACGACCGTAGGCAGATGAAGATAAAGCCTGGCGAGGAAGACTATGTGTTCCTGAACCGTCGCGGTGCGCACCTTACGCGTACCATGATACTGATAATGATAAAAGACTGTGCGCAGAAGGCAGGCATACGCAAGACAATATCGCCACACACCCTGCGCCACTCTTTCGCCACTGCCTTGCTTGAGGGCGGTGCATCGCTACGCGCCATACAGGCCATGCTGGGCCATGAGAGCATAGGCACCACCGAGATATACACACACATCGATATGACCACGCTGCGCGATGAGATAGAACACCATCATCCAAGAAACATAAGGTGATGTAAAAGCTATCAAATTACATTGTAAAAGCTATCATATTACACAATAAAAGCTATCATATTACGACCTAATATGATAGCTTTTACTTTATGTTTTGCAAAGTACTGTTATGCAGTGCTTTATTATTTTATCTCAGCCGATACGGTTACGTTTTCAAGTTTGATGTCGTGACACTTGCCGGTCTTGTAGAGTGGCTCTGCAGTGAGCCCCTCGAAGCGGCAGTTCTTGACGTTGATGTTATACACGTTGTCTGAGTCGTCAAGACCGTTGATGAGTATGCCGTACTTAGACTTCTTACAGGTCACGTTCTCCATATACACGTTGCGCACGGTAGGTATGTGTCCGCGCTCTGCTATCTCGTTAGGCTCATACACCAGATTGGTGCGCATTACTGCCTCGCGGCACTGGCCCACGCGGATGTTGCGCATGAAGATGTTCTGTATTATGCCGCCACGGCAGGTGTTGGTCTTTATGCGGAGCACGCGGTCGAGGTTAGGCGAGTCCATGTCGCAGTCCTCGGCAAACACGTAGTCGGCGCCGCCGCTGATTTCAGAGCCTACCACTACGCCGCCGTGTCCGTCTTCCATCTTACACTTGCGCACGATGATGTTCTTGCAAGGAATATCGGCCTTTCTGCCGTCGGCATTGCGTCCGCTCTTCAGTGCTATGCAGTCGTCGCCGGTGTGGAAGGTGCAGTTCTCTATCAGTACGTCCTCGCATGACTCCGGGTCGCAGCCGTCACCGTTAGGACCCTCGTTGAATACGTACACGCCGCGCACTGTAAGGTTCTTGCAGAACAGTGGGTGCATCACCCAGAAAGGAGAGTTGAGCAGCTTGACATTCTCTATCAGCACGTTCTCGCAGCGCACGAAGTTTACCAGCTGTGGACGCAGGCCCTTGCCCATGCCGAACTTGCGCTCCTTGGCAGGCACGCCGTTGTCAGACATCTTGAGCAGTTCAGCGCGTGTGCCCTTGCTGGCAGTGCCTTGCCACTCGTCAACACCGTCGTGCCATCCGTGTTCCTTCATACCTTTCATATACCACCAGTTGCCGTCGTTGTTACCGTTGCCGTTGATGGTGCCCTCGCCTGACAGAGCAATGTTCTTACAGTCGATGGCATAGATGCAAGGCTGGTAGTTCCAGAGGTCCAGACCTTCCCAGCGTGTATAGACGAGAGGGTAGAGTGAGCGGTCGAAGGCGAATACGAGTTCTGCGTCTTTCTCGATGCAGAGATTCACGTTTGACATCAGCGTGATGGCACCCGTCTGATACTTTCCGGCAGGTATCACCACCTTTCCGCCGCCAGCCTTAGAGCATTTGGCGATGGTCTTGTTGATTATCTGCTGGTTTTGCTTTGCTGAGTTTTTCTGCTTTACGGCAGCCTTGTAGGTTTTGTTCTTAAACTCAGGCGCTTTGATGCGGCTCTCTATCTGCTTATATACAGTGTTCCACGCATCTTGCTGTGCATTCATAGCAATGAATGATGTCATTAAAGCTACAATCAGTGTTAGGAGTTTTTTCATAAATGTATTGTATTGTTATAAAATTAGTCTTGAGCTATTCCGGATGTCCCAGGTTCTCACCTGAAACATCCGGATTTATTATAATGCAAGAATCTTTTTTCTTAGTCAAAGAAGCCAGGCTGCTTGTACTCAATGCCCAGTTCCTTGTCAACGGCGGCGAGGATGCCCTGCACCTGTCCAAGGGCGAACATACGGCCGAGGAAAGAGTAACCGGCGTTGTAGCCTTTGGTCTCGTCGCCCAGCATAGTCATGCCGTGGTCCACACGCATAGGCAGGCGGCGTGTGCGCTTCTGCTCCTCCTTCTCGAAGATGTGAGCCAGCTCCACGAGGTCGGCGCGGCCGCCCAGGTGGCTTGCCTCGGTGAAGTCGCCGTTAGGGAAGATGTGGCATGAGCGCAGGTGAACGAAGTGGGTGCGGTCATGATACTTCTCAGCCAACTGCGTGATGTCATTATGTCCGCCAGCCGACAGACTGCCGGCGCAGAAGGTAAGACCGTTATGACGGTTAGGCACGGCATCGAGGAAAGCCTTGATGTCGCTGTCGCTGTTGACGATGCGAGGCAGACCGAGGATAGGGAACGGCGGGTCGTCAGGGTGCACGCACATATCGATGTCATATTCATCGCATATAGGCATGATAGCCTCCAGCCACGTCTTCATGTTCTCCTGCAGCTTCTCCTTGGTAACGCCGTCATAGAGCGCCAGCAGTTCGCGGAACAGTTCCACAGGCTTATCGTCGCCCTCCTTGAAGTTACCGCTCACGAAGCCCTGCGTCTTGATGACGATATTCTCCACCAGGTCGTGGTCATACTGCGCGTCGGCCTTCTCATGTATAGCCTCCACCTCAGCCATGAGGTCACGTCCCTTCAGAGCCTTAGAGGCATTGGTGCCGTTACCCTTCACGATAGCCTCCCACTCCTCCTTGGCGCCGTTGCGCTTCAGTATGTAGATGTCGAAGTAAGCAAACTCCGCCCAGTTGAAGTACAGGTTGCTTGAGCCGTTAGGGTTCTCGTGGAAGAGGTCGGTGCGAGCCCAGTCGAGCACCGGCATGAAGTTATAGCACACGCAGTGTATGCCCTCCTTGCCGAGGTTGGCGAGCGACTCCTTATACACCTCTATCTGCTGCTCACGGTCGGCACCGCCATACTTGATAGTCTCGGTGACGGGCAGTGACTCCACCACAGCCCATTCCATGCCGTAGCTCTCGATATACTCCTTGAGGTCGCGTATCTTCTCACGCGTCCACACCTCTCCCAGTGGCACGTCATGCAGTGCCGTTACTATTCCCTCTACTCCTATTTGTTTTAACATGGCAAGCGTGATCTTATCATTCTTGCCAAACCATCTCCAAGTGCGTTGCATAGTTATGCAAAGTTATGAGTTATGAATTATGAGTTAGTTATGCAAAGTTATGAGTTATGAGTTATGAATTATGAGTTATGAATTATGAGTTGAATCTTCCTCTTCTATATTTTTCCTTGAGGTCTTGATTATTTTAGCCAATATTCTGGCTATTTCCTCGCAGTCATTGTGAATAGAATCGTACTCTGCATCGGTTATGAAGTCTGTCTTGTGTAGTATATCTATCCAATACAGAGATTCATTACATTCCTTTTGTGCTATGCAGAGTTTATTGATGAAATCCTTCTTGCTTGCACCATATAGTCCTTCAATGATATTTGCGCCTATGCCCGTGCCAGAGCGTTTCAGTTGTCTGCTGATGTCCTGTTCTCCTTTATTGCAAAGATATTTCCATAGTTTGACAACTCTTACCGCGAAATCCTTGGATTTTTCGTATATGATGCTGTTTTCTGTCATTCATCTTTTGATTAATACAACTATTAACTCATAACTTGCGCCGCCGAGCGGTGTCACTGTTATGCTGCAGTCTTGATCAGTTCAACTCTTAACTTATAATTCATAACTTGCACCGCATGAGCGGTATCACTGTTATGCTGTAGTCTTGATCAGTTCAACTCTTAACTTATAATTCATAACTTGCGCCGCCGAGCGGTATCACTGTTATGCTGCAGTCTTGATCAGTTCAACTCTTAACTTATAATTCATAACTTGCACCGCATGAGCGGTGCACTACATCGCAAAGATGTTGAATCCGCCGTCAACTACTGCTACGGTGCCGGTTACGAATTTAGAGGCGTCAGACATCAGGTAGTGGATGGTGCCGCAGAGCTCCTCCGGCTCTCCCATACGACCGAATGGTGTCTGGCGTACCACGTCCTTGCCACGCTCGGTGTATGAGCCGTCAGGATTGGTCAGCAGGGCGCGGTTCTGCTCGGTGATGAAGAAACCTGGAGCGATGGCGTTCACACGTATGCCCTCGCCGAACTTCTTGGCGCACTCATGAGCCATGTAGGCGGTGAAGTTAGAGATACCTGCCTTTGCAGCAGCATAACCGCAAACGCGGGTCATAGGACGGAAGGCAGCCATTGACGAGAAGTTGATGATGCTGCCCTTGCCAGCCTTCACCATAGGCTTCAGGAATACCTGCGTAGGTATCACCGTACCGGTGAGGTTAAGGTTCAGTACCTGCTGGAAAGCCTCCGTAGAGAGGTCAAAGAAATTCTGGTCAGGACCGATGGTAGCGCCAGCCTGGTTGCCGCCTGCAGCGTTAAGCAGGGTGTCAACCTTGCCGTACTTGCCTACGATGTAGTCGCAAACCTCCTGAATCTGCTGCTGGTTCATCACGTCCATCTTCACGAACTCGCATGCGCCGCCTGCAGCGGTGATGTCGTTTACAATCTGAGCGCCGACGTCCTCCTTGCGTCCGCCGATGATAACCTTCGCGCCCTCAAGAGCCAGATACTTGGCTATGCTGCGGCCCAGCACGCCCGTGCCGCCGGTTATGACTACCACGTAGTCCTTAATGTTGAATAAATTGTTCATTAACGTTATATTTTTATTGTCCTATTAGCTATATAAAGATGAGTGTTGATGTGTTATTTCGTTTGCAAAGTTACGAATTATTTTCCACTCTGCCACCATTTCCACGTAAAAATTACATAAATGCGCACAAAACTCCACCTTTCCGTACAAAAATATAGGAATTACAGAAATGAAAGAGAGCTGTGATTACGATATTTCCTGTTTTCTATATTAACTCACATAATACTCATTTCTTAATGTAATAATTTCCATCATTGATGCGTTATATTGCAGATGAAGAAGGTTATTTTGGTTTTCATAGGAATTACGACGATGTTGTTTGTCGTAGCCATGTGTGTAAGTGGCAGGTCGAATGTTGCGTCGCGCCATGACGTGCAGGTCAATGGCGTAAACGTAGTGAAGGATCCGGATACTGCCATCCCGGACTCAGTGATAAACCTGCTTATGGTGCGTATGCCTGACAGCGTGCCGCAGCAGTTGCTTGTAAGAAGAGGCTACATCACGTCGTACAATAAGGCTACGCTGCTGCCAAACTGGGTAGCGTGGCGCCTGACGGCAGAGCATGTGGACGGACAGTGGCAGCGTGTGAAGCAGTATCATAAAGATGAGGACGTGCCAGAGCCGAGGGCAGTGCCAGAGGACTACAGAGGTTGCGGCAACATGGGACTGTCACGCGGTCACATGTGTCCGGCAGGTGATAATAAGTGGGACAGGAAAGCCATATATGAAGCCAATGCGCTTACCAATATATGCCCGCAGGACAGGAGTATGAACTCAGGTGTATGGAACAGTGTAGAGATGGACTGCCGCAAGTGGGCACGCCGCTATGGCGAGATATATGTGGTGTGCGGTCCGCTGCTGTTGCGCGGTGAGCATCAGCGCATAGGCCATAACGGCGTGGTGGTGCCAGAGGCATTCTTCAAGGTGGTGCTATGCCTTACGGGAAAGCCGAAGGCGTTTGGCATAATAGTAAGAAATAATGACGGAACGCACAAGCGCGACCTGTACTATAACTCTGTTGACCAAGTGGAGCGTATAATGGGCATGGACTTCTTCGCAGCCTTACCCGACGACATAGAAGAGGCGGTTGAGGCGCAGGTTGAAGGGTTGAAGGATTGAAAAATTGAAGGATTGAAAGATGAAAGTTCTTTGCTAAGGCAAAGCGTCACTGCGTGCCGAGCGGAGAGTTGAGGACAATAAAAACGGCAATTCCTATGTTGATGCGTAGGGATTGCCGTTGTTGGTTTTTATGTTGTAAAGTATTGATGTCTATTTCGCAGTGGTTTTCTTTATTCTGTCGCTGCTCTCTCCGCTGAACCAGCTCTGCATGACCTCCTCCTTTGAATATTCGCATGGTATGGCGATGTGGCCTTTGTAGTATACACCGAACTTCTTGCCGTCGTTGGTGACTATGTAGCAAGGATAGACATCGTCATCAGCCTCATATTTCTCACACTGCGCATATCCTGTAGGCGGAGCCACTATGTCAATGCGGTGTATGGTGATGTCGTTGATAGTGTTTCGTGGGAATATTATCTGCGGGTTGCATTTAGCGTCGAGCGTCAGGTTCTTCAGCATCATGGTGTTGGTAAGGTCCAGTCGCTCCAGCTTGCTGTTATAGCTCAGGTCGAGAGTTTCCACTACGGTGTTGCCCACAGACAGCGACGTGAGGTTAGGGAAGAAGCGCAGGAACGAATAGTCGTCTATCAGATTGTTCACTCCGCCCATATCCATCACCAGTGAAGTGGTCTTTACCGCCTCACCGTATGTCACCACGCCGTCGCCGTTATAGTCGCTTAGCAGGAAGCAACGGGTGTACATGTCGTTATAGTCAATCTTTATGAAAGTCTCCTTGGCATCCTGTGCCTGTACTGCCATTGTCAGCATGGCAATCAATATTGTTACTATATTTTTTTTCATGGCATGCGTAATTTCTTTTACAAACACCTTTATGCGGACATTGTCATAATATCCGCTCTGTAATTATAATTGTGCCACAAAGTTAAGTATTTATTTTTGTTCTTGCAAATATTTTCCGTAAAAACTAATCAAATCTCTTACATTTTTAATGTGGCTCACGATGCATGAACAGTGTGTGGTAAAAGGTGGGTTCTAAAAATTCCCACGAGTTAAATTAGTTAATTACATGAATAACATTATGTCATATTTTTGTTTTCTTTCAGTACAAACTGTTAGCTTCCGCGGTCACATAGCCCGCTATGCTTCCTTATCAGCTAACATTTTGCCCTTGAAACAAATTCAAAAATCTGACAGTGGGAATTATTAGAACCCACCTTTACCGTATTCACACAACTACATAAAAAAGCGAAGATACAAGAATAGAAAGTTTATCCATGCATCTTCGCTG
>DGHL01000104.1:1073-13045 GCA_002392645.1 Prevotellaceae bacterium UBA3849 | reverse complement strand
TGCACCTCCTTTTTTAACAATTATTGTGCAGGGAACACGGCTTCCAGTCGTCACGTTAAACACACACCCTGTTTTTGACACTTTGACAAGTAAAAGTATGTTCCAGTTATCAAAGTGTCAAAATGGAAAGTGCCGTCAGAAAATTCAAAATAGAGTTTCTGACGGCACTCTTGTATGCCTTTTTATGGGTGAAAACACCTCTTGAGATGTCAAAGCATAGCTTTCAGGGTGTAATATGATAGCTTTTACAACGCAATATGTATGCTTTTACAACGTAAAACGATAGCTTTTACGACGTAATTTGATAGCTTTTACAACGTAATTTGATAGCTTTTACAATTTTCCCCAAAACCTATTGCTGATTATCAGTAAGTTACGGCAATCGAAATTTTGCCCGATTTTGAGAATAATTGCCCGTCGCTGGATTTTATCGCAAGGAAATCGAGGTTCGGAAAATCAAAGTGTCACGAAAAATCCCTTTTACTTGTCATCACGACTGCGAAACCATGTGGCAAGGATGGTGCCTGAGATGGAGTGCCATGCACAGCTTACGGCGGCGGGTATCACTGCCAGAGGGCATGATACGGCGAAGAACGTGGATGCCAGGACGGTGGCAAGTCCGGCGTTCTGCATACCTACCTCTATGGATATGGTGCGTTTTTTCGCTTTTGAGAAGTTGAAGAGCTTGCCTACGCTGTAGCCTGTGAGATAGCCCAGCGAGTTGTGGCACAGCACTACGGCAAAGACAGTAAGGAAGAACATCAGTCCCTCCATCAGCAGTTTGTCGTGAACGGCAGCTATCACTCCGCCCACGATGCAGGCGAGTCCCAGTACGCTGAAGGCAGGCATCACTGCCTGTGCTTTCTTGAAACCGTTGTTCTTGCCAAAGAACAGGTTTGCAAAGAAACCTACCGTGACGGGCAGCAGCGTGACGATGAGGATGTTGAGGAACATACCCAGGGCGTCAACCTCTACTTGTTCGCCGGCAAGCCACAGCACGAGCAGCGGCGTCATGATAGGTGCCAGCAGTGTGGAAGCCGTAGTCATGCCCACAGAGAATGCCACGTCGCCACGGCAGAGGTAAGACATGATGTTGCTTGACACGCCTCCCGGGCAGCAACCTACGAGAATGATGCCCACTATTATGGGTTTGGGAATAGTGATGCCGAGGTAGCCCACACCTATGGTGAGGCACCATGCTATGAGCGGCATGAGCGTGAACTGTGCGCAAGTGCCGATGAGGATGTCCCACGGACGGGCTGCCAGCACGCGCATGTCCTGCATGGTCAACGTGAGTCCCATGGTGAGCATGATGAATCCGAGTATGCACGACTGCGTAGTGCCATGCACCCATGTGAACAGCTGCGGAACGATGTAGGTTATCACTGCCACGGCAATGATAAACCACGAAGTGTAGGTAGAGAGCCACTGACTGGCCTTATAAAGATATTTATACATGAGCTTGTTTTATTTTTTCCACCTTATTATATATGTTCTCTGGATTGATTTCGTTGCAGAACTTACCGTCTTGATATAGAATCTTACCGTCAACCATCGTCATCTTCACGTTCTGCTTGCTGCCGGAATATACGAGGTTCTTCTCGATATTGTTTATCGGCTGCATGTTTGGCTGCATCAAGTCTATCATGATGATGTCAGCCTTCTTGCCCTTGGCAAGCACGTCGCAGTCGTCAAGATGCATAGCCTTGGCACCGTTTACCGTAGCCATCTTCAGCACCTCACGGGCGTCAAGGGCCGCAGCATCGTTGTCGCGCAGTTTTGCAAGACCGGCTACGAGGAACATCTCGCGGAAGAAATCGAGACAGTTGTTTGAAGCCGGACCGTCAGTGCCTATCGCCACCGTTATGCCGCGCTTCAGGTATTCGCTTATCGGTGCTATGCCCGATGCCAGCTTGGTATTGCTGCCAGGGTTGGTGACTATATACAGTCCGCGGCGCTTCATGGTGTCGTAATCCTCCTCACTCATCCATACGCCGTGGTATATGCCACCACCGTAGTCGAACATTCCGAGCGAGTCGAGGAATGCCACCGGCGTCTTGCCATAACGCTCCACACATCCCTTTACCTCAGCCTCCGTCTCACAGGCATGCACATATAGCGGAGCCTTGTTCTTCTGCACCACGGAGGCAATGGCCTTCAGGTTTTCCATGTTAGTTGTGTATTCAGCATGGAAGCCAAGCTGATAAGACTGCAGCGAACCCGGCTTGTTGTAATTGTTATACATATAGTCTATCCAGCGCACATCCTTAGAGAAATCGTTCACACCGCCTGTCTGTACGCAGCGGAATCCCATGTCGTCCATGGCCTTAGCCACCCATTCCTGCTCCATATACATATCGAAGCAGGCAGTGATGCCACTGGTCAGGTATTCGAGTACCGACAGCTGACTTGCCCAGTAGATGTCGTCGCCGGTGAGCTTTGCCTCCACAGGGAAGATATCTTCGTTGAGCCATGCGTTGAGAGGCTTGTCGTCGGCAAGCGAGCGCAGCATGCTCATGCCGCTGTGTGCGTGTGCATTCTTGAAACCAGGCATCAGCAGGTTATGCTGACAGTCTATCTCCTTATCGAACGTTCCGCCCTCGGTTTTCCCTCCCACGTATGTTATGCGGGAGTCCTCAATGTGAATCTCACCGTCAAAAATCTCCTCTCCCTCCACCATCGTGAGAATGCGGGCATTATAAAGTCTTATGTTCATAATCTGAATAGTTATTTATGTTTCAAATAGCAAAATTACAAATAAAAAATGAAACTGCAAAATCTTAAACATAGAATTGTATGACAAGCAGCAAACTTGCCTTATATCGTTACTTACTTCTTACGTTTTTTTTTTTGCATGAGATACAAGATCAGACATTTTTGACTATGTGCCGATATATTATGGCAATTCATTTTGCAGTTTCGCAAAAACTTACTAACTTTGCAATTAATATATGAAAACAATGATTATAACAGGCGGCAGCTCAGGCATAGGCAAGGCTACCACAGAGATGTTTGCAAAAAACAATTATAGGGTGTATGAACTGTCGCGACATGGCGAGAGCTCAGAGGGCATTACGCATATAGACTGCGACGTTACGAAACCTGAAGACTGCAAAGCTGCAGTAAGTCAGGTGATGACGGAGTGCGGCATGATAGACTTGCTGATAAGCAATGCCGGCATGGGCATCAGCGGTGCAGTGGAGTTTACCGAACTGAGTGAGGTTAAACGACAGTTTGACGTAAACTTCTTCGGTGCGCTCAATATAGCACATGCTGTATTGCCACACATGCGTGAACGCCGTAGCGGTCGCATTATCTTCGTCAGCAGCATGATGGCTGCGTTCAGCCTACCCTTCCAGGCTTTCTACTCTGCTTCAAAGTCTGCCATCAATTCACTTGCACTGGCCATGCGCAACGAACTTGCTCCGTTTGGCATAGAGGTATGCTCACTGATGCCTGGCGACGTAAAGACGGGCTTTACCGATGCACGCAAGAAGAACATGGTTGGCAGCGATATATATACGCACATGGAAAAAGCCGTCAGCACCATGGAGCACGATGAACAACATGGCATTACACCGGAGCGTATGGCAAGGAAACTGCTTAGCCTTGCCAAGGCGAAACATCCTGATGCGGTTTGCACCGTGGGCTGGCAATATAAGTTGTTCCTATTCCTTGGCAGACTGGTGCCAACCACATTGGCTTATAAGATAGTAGGAAAAATGTACTGACTACTTCCGTAACCACGGACTCAGAACTTGCAATGCAAAGCACAGAGATTATATCATATATGGAGACGCTGGGCGACGACGTGCAGCGCAGGGCGTTGATGCGTTTCTTCAAGACTGCGCCGGGAGACTACGGTGAGGGCGATGAGTTCCTGGGGCTGAAGGTGCCGCAGACTCGCGAGGTGGTGAAGGCGGTGGCTAAGGATATTGAGCTAAGCGAGGTTCCTGTACTGCTCATGAGCAAATGGCATGAGGTGAGGTTGTGCGGACTGCTGATACTCGTGGCGAAGTTTGAACGGCTCGCCACCAAACGGCTTACCAACGATGTGGAGGCCATGAAGCAGCGCGACGAGATAGTGCGGATGTACCTGCAATATGCTGAGCAGGCTAACAACTGGGACCTTGTTGATATGTCGGCACCGAAGATTCTGGGACACTGGCTGATGCTGCCGTCAGGGCTTGGCGGCCATGACTATAAGCTGCGGGTGCTTGACGAACTGGCTGACAGCACCTGTCTGTGGCGGCAGCGCATCAGTATGGTGTGTACATGGAAGACCATGCAGATGGATGACCATGAGTGGTGCCTGCGCTATGCAGAGAGGCATCTGCATCATTCCCACGACCTGATGCACAAGGCGGTGGGGTGGATGCTGCGTGAGTTGGGCAAGCGCATCAGCATGGATATGCTCCGCGACTTCCTTGAGCAACACGTGCACGAGATGCACAGCGTTACGCTGAGCTATGCTACGGAGAAGATGGATCCTACGGAGCGTCTTATGTGGAGAGAGATGAGAAAATCCTGATTCTATTGTTTTGTATTATTGTCTTCTGCCTTTTGCGGTGTAGGTACGAAGCCTAAGGCTGCCACTATACAGCTCATCACAGGACTGATGAGGTTGAAGAAGCAGAATGGCAGATATACTATGGTAGGCACACCGAGCACCGTGCTCTGCGTCATGCCGCAGGCTGTCCATGGAACCAATACGGAGGTTACCGTGGAGGAGTCTTCTGTGCTGCGGCTCAGCAGTTCGGGGCGATAGCCACGCCTCTCGTATTCCTCGCGGAAGATGGAGGCGTTCATGATGATCGAAAGGAACTGGTCGCCCATCACCATATTGAGCAGCAGACCTGAGCATACGGTTGACGTCACAAGGCTCACCGTGCTGTGTATGGCGCGTAGCAATATGCGCGTTAGACTCTTCAGCATCTGGCTGGTCACCATGCAACTGCCAAAACACATGGCACAAAGTATGAGCCATACGGTATTGAGCATACCTGCCATGCCGCGCGTGGATACAAGGTTGTTAATTTCTGCTACACCTGTATCTATGTTCGTAGATGTATAGCAGGTGGTCATGATGCCGCTGAGCAGACTACTTGCCGTGACTTCGCTGCCGCCTCCAATGCTTGCAACCAGCGACGACTGCGTAAACAAGGCACACAGGCACGCAAAGCATGATGACAGTATGAGCGTCAGCATTGACGATACTTTCTTATATATCAACACTGCGGTGAACAACGGCACGAGCATGGTCCACAGTGTTATGTTAAATGCGCCCGATAATCCTTCTGTATATGTCGTTATCTCCATGTCTGTACCACTGAAGCCCAATCCTATAAAGAGATACAGCAGCAGTGATATCGTAATGCTCGGCGCCGTTGTGTACATCATGTAGCGTATGTGCGAGAAGAGGTCTGCAGATGCCATCGAAGACGCAAGTACGGTAGTGTCTGACATAGGAGACATCTTATCGCCGAAATATGCGCCGGATATTATCGCACCGGCACTGAGAGCTTCTGGTATGCCTAGTGCGTTGCCTATGCCGAGCAGTGCTATACCGATGGTGGCAATGGTGGTCCACGACGTACCCGTCATAACTGATATGAGCGCCGATATAATACAGGCGCATGGTAGGAAGAACGTCGGCGACATAAACTGTACGCCATAATATATAAAGGTAGGCACCACACCGCTTACCATCCATGTGCTCGACATAACACCTATCATCAGCAGTATGAGTATGGATATGGCGGCATCGCCAACAGTCTTCTTTATTCCTTCCTCAAACGTCTCCCATGGTGTGTGGCACCATAGCATGGAGATAGCCACGCATACCGACGATGCAACTATGAGTGCCAGTTGGCTGGCACCACTCAGTGCATCGTCTGGCATATATATCAATATGATTATTATGAGTGCCACAAGTGTTATGAGTGGTATTGCCGACAGCCACAGAGGTGGCAGATTCTTCATATCGTCTATGCGCATATCTACGTCTTATTACTCTTTTTCTATATATTCAAAGTGCTGGTAGTCCTTGCATGAGGTCCAGCTGCCTCCCCACTCGAAGCCTGCCTCGGTGAACAGTTTGTAGCAGAGGTCCTCTTCGTCTATCTTGTATGGGAAGTTCCATGTGCGGTCGCAGAATTTAGTTGCGGTGGCTGGCTGCACATAGCGTCCGCTCTCGCGGTCCTTGTAATAAGGGTTGTATAATGTGTTCACGTCAATGGCAAGTCCGCGGGCATGCTTTGAGAGTGTCGCGCTGCCTGATATCGTGCGGTAGCAGAAGCTGGATGTGTTGTTGTCGCGCATCTGCAGCTCGTCGTCTGCATTGTAAACGTCAGGCAGGACCATTCGCTGTATTGGATACTTGGCATCATAGAGCTGGCGGAAGATATTGACCACTACGTCGGCAATCTGCTTGTTCACTACCATCTCGCCGATGTGTATCTTGTGGTCGTAGTCCCAGTGCAGTGTACGTATGTGGCGCAGGTCGTCGCGCTGTATGTATGGGTTTTCCTTGTATGTCTTGCCCTGCATGCGCTCCCATACGTCATCAGGTATCGGCTCGGCGGCAAAACACTTGTCAAGGCCTCCGTATGCCTGTATTGCCTCATTGCTTACGGTCGTGCCGGCGGTCCACTTCTGCAGTGGAGTCGGGTCTGCGTCAACTGTGGTTGAAAGCATACTGCGCTTCATCTTTAGTATGCGGCGTACGCTCTCGTTGATTCTCTCTTCGCTTATCTCACCAGTATATACGGCTTTTACCACTGCGTCAAACGCCTCGCGGAAGTCCATAGGGTTGAGAATGATGTCGAGTCCAGCCTTGATGCCAAGCTTAACCGCCTCGGTGTTGTCCGGATATTGTTTGGTGATAGCACCCATCTCCATTGCATCGGCAATGATTACGTTCTCATAGCCCATCTCCTCGCGCAGTTTGTCCTGTAGTATGACGTTTGACAGTGTGGCAGGTATGTCTGTGCCTGTAACGTTTGGTACGCTGATGTGTGCAGTCATGATGAGCTGGCAACCCCAACTGATGCCAGCCTTGAAAGGTATCATCTCGCAGTCGCGTATCTTCTCCCAAGTCTTCAGCGTCTGTGCATATCCGTAGTGAGTGTCGGCCTTAGTGTCACCATGTCCGGGGTAATGCTTAATACAACCCATGATACCTGCATCCTTCAATCCCTGCAGATAGCTCACTACCATTGGTGCTGCCACGTATGGTTCATCGCTGAAGGCACGTTTGCCTATTACTATGTTGTCAGGGTTGGTATTAACGTCTGCCACAGGGGCAAAGTCCACGTCAAAGCCATATTTCTTCAGGTAAGTACCGATGGTGTTGGCGGCGACGTATGCTTTCTCTGGGTCGCCAGTGATGCCGATGTCTCCCATCGGACCAACGTTGTCAATGTTGAAGTTCGTGTTGTTCGCTATGCGTGCCACGCGACCGCCTTCCTCGTCAATACAGAGCAAAGGCTGGCCTTTCAGTTGGTGTAGCTGGCTGGTAAACTGCAGCAGCTGTGCCTCGTTGTCGATATTGTGGGCATAGAGTATGATGCCTCCCACAGGGTATTGAGCGTTCACGTTTCTCATATTGTCGTTCACCTCCTGCAGCCTCAGTTCGGTATATGACTTGCCTGCGGCGTCAGGGTCGAGCGACTCTGGGCGTATGTAGAACATCTGTCCCACCTTCTCGCGCAAGGTCATATTCCGCATTACTGCTTCTATTTCATCTGACGGCGACGTGGTAATGTCATCATCGTCAGAACAGGCAGTGAACAGACTGGTGCCGCAGAAAAGGATGGCGACAAACATCCAAAATTTCATCTTAATCATTGTATTCATTTTGTTTTTCATGTGTGTTTTGGTATGTATTATCTTTGCAAAAGTACTCAAAAAAATGCAAACAGACAAGAAAATTAAGATGAAATTTCATCCTATCTGCTGAAATCCAGCCCGAAATTCGGTCCGCTACCTATCATAATTCAAGGTAAAGGCATAGCTTATTCAAAGTAAATTCACTGAATTTGCAAAGTAATTTCACTGAATTTGCAGAGTAATTTCAGTGAATTTACTTTGAATTATCTATGCTCCGACAATGAATAAGCATTCTTATCATAGTAAATATGATATACTCGCGTAATATGTTTGGCGCAATTTTGAAGGACAAGTGTATTAAATAGATGAAGAAAAAAATAATTATAAACCTTAAAATCCTTGGTCTTATCAGATTTTTTCCTTAACTTTGCAGACGAGTAATAATGTGAATATAATAATTATAAACCCTTTAATACCTTATATAATAAGAAACAGATAGTGAGATAGAAACTTTGTGCAGATGCACGCCGAGGACTTAATCCTCTTGATTATCAAAAAGGTGGGGCTGTTTCCCACTGTAACAAGAATTATTAACCCTGGCGCTGCTGCTCACAGCTTAACATATAATACATGGACTAACAGTCCTTGTTCTCGTCTCAAGAAACCGCCAATTTCAACTACAGAGAGCAAGCGATTGCAGTTTCACGTACCTTCATCGGGCGTGGATTGCTGACGCTTTTCTTGTAGTGCGGTGCTTGGCGGTACCTTTGAGACGGAAAAGCTATAAAGCAGTTCCGCCTTTTTTATTTTATACAGTTATGAAGAAATATTTACTTACACTATTATTTGTTGTCGCAACATCAAACATTACTTTGGCTGGACCTTATATAAAACCTCTTAATGAAGATACTCCTACTTTATCATCTGGTTTCTCACGTAATATTAGTGGAGGTTCGATAGAGGTACGTTCTACTGATGACACATACACGTTTATGTCGCCGCTTATATCAGATTTGGATGTTGAAAATAAAATATTAACTGTCAATGGAATCAATGAGAACGGAATAGTAGAAATAGCAAAAATAAAGTATAACTCTACTAATGATGATTATGTTCGTATTCCAAATGTGTCAACAGATAAATACGGTGAGCTTCATAAAGGCGTATATTTTAGAGATGAATTAAACTATCTGAACGAGTACGTTTTTGATGAGAAAATAGATGTGGATTTTGACTATATATTTCCTTTGATAGATGAAAATGTTAGACTTGTTAATGAGAGAGGCGAAACACTATTGATACTTCCTGGAGGGTCAAATGGATTCTTTTATAGCGGTGAACTATTTTATCTGAAATACAATTACGGGGTGTCAACGGATGCCAATTATAATGTGGAGATAATAAACCTTAAAACTTTGTTGAAAGATTATTCCACCAAGGTTGCGAACGCAAAGGCTGATGCGGTAAACTCAAAGTCAACAAAGACATATAACATCCAAGGCATGGAGGTGGATGATGATGCCAAAGGAATCATAATAGAAAACGGAGCGAAATATATCAAGGAGTAATACGTTGTTTGAAATTAAAACAATTACAAGGTCAAAAAACAATCCGTCCCATGTATCACTATGATACAAGGGACGGATTATTTGTATTTACTTCTTTGGATTGACGAAATCACTTGATGTCACGACAGAACCATAACCTAAAGACTGGGTCGCAGAAGTTATATTTGTTGCCGCCAATTTGCTTTTCTATATAGTCACGCTCTGTAAGTATTCGTTTGTTGCGCGTTATAGTTTGGGCACTGCCGAGTGAGTACCTTTTCATTAACTCGATTGAGTTAAAACGATATTCCCCGTCAATGACAGCTCTAAGCATCTCGACCTGTGCAGCGGTTAAAGATTCTATATCCGACTGAAACATTGGCATATTGGTATCAATCAGTGTCTGTACCGAACTGGATAATATATCTGGGGTGACGGTGGTGATGGTATCAGACCATACAAAATAACATAGCTGTTGTAAGTACCATGAATGACATTCTACTATGTCACATATTTCTGATGCTAATTCTGTAGAAATCTCCTTACCTGTATTTGTGAAAGAATCTGTTATGAATGGCACCCATTCCTCTTTGGCTATTTTATTCAAGAACAGCAGTTGCCCGAAACGATAGAAAGGATTAGACGAGTTATTGAAAATGTCCAACATCATGTGACGTTTACTGCCATAGAAACAGTAAGATACATTTTGTTGCTTTTGCCATACAGAACGCATTTTGCCCTCCATATCCTTGTATTCCGCAATCTGGGCCAATTGCTGAAATTCATCTATGCATACAATTATGTGAACGTGTTTGCTCTGTGCTATGGTTTCCGGCAAATTAAGGATGTCGAGTTTGTCGCGTTCCTCTATGTTAAAATTCAGGTCAAACGATACGGCGTTTAAGGGATCGCTCTTCAATGTAATACTTGGAGAAATAGACTTCATGAATGTCTTTACGTCCTCTATGCGTTTTTCTATTGTAGATGTAGTAGCGTTGATAACCTCACGTGCGAACACTCTGTAAAATTCAGCCTCGCTTTTGATTCCGAATGCATCGATATGACACACCCTTATATCTTTATTCTCCTCGCACAATTCATCCATAGCTATTTTTACGAGGGAGGACTTCCCCCACCTACGTGGAGATATAAGCATAACATTTATACCTGATGCAAGAAAATCTTTCAGTTGCTTGCGCTCTTTAACTCTGTTGACGAATTTCGTTTTGTCAACTATTGTGCCATATTGAAAAGGAGATTTTGCCATACTGTAAAATATAAATTATACATACATGTATTATACATAGATGTATATTTTTGTGCAAAGTTATATCTTATTTTTGAATTATCAAATAAAAATAGTAAAAATCTGCATAGATAATACAGAAAAAAGTGTATTATCTGTGCAGATTCCAACTAATACAAGGTTATAAACAATGAGTCCCATGTGTCATAATGATACATGGGACTCATTTGTGTTATTGATTATGGTTTTGGGCTTGTGTCGTGACAAACCTTATATCTTAATACTTTCAACTTTCTTCCGAAATTACTTGCGATAGTCGGCAAGGTCTTCGGCTGTTGCTGACATTACGAAGTCATAATGCTTCTCTATCTCTGCGGCAGCATAGCGTGTATATACACGTGCAGACTTGGCAAAGAGCTCAGGTGCACGACTTGCGTCACCGATAAGCAGGAGAGCCATGATGCAATCGGCTGCCATCTCGTAAAGGTGACGGATGGCGAAGTCCTTGAACTCGTCGTCCTTCTTCTCGTTTACATATTCCACAGCCTTGTTATACTTCTCTGCCATCTTTGCCACACGCTCCTTCAATGGCAGGAACTCTGCAGCACACCAGTCTGCGGTGCCTACCTCCTTAGGAGCCTGGCCTGCCTCCAGCATGTCGGCTATTACCTGACCATAGAAACCGTTGGTGATGTAACGACCTGCGGCGACAGTCTGCAGCTGTGTGGTACCCTCATAGATGGTGAGGATACGTGCGTCACGATACAGGCGCTGGCAGGCATACTCAAGCATGAAACCTGAACCGCCGTGAATCTGTATGCCGTCGTATGCGTTCTGGTTAGCATACTCTGAAGTCATACCCTTGGCGATAGGCGTGAAGGCATCAGCAAGCTTAGAGTAAGTCTTGCACTCAGTGCGCTCTTCCGGAGTAAGCTTTTCGCCCTGCTCCTTGCGCTCGCGCTCAATGTCCTCAAGTGTCTTATACATGTCCACATAGCGTGCTGTGGTGTAATAGAGCGTACGTCCGGCGTCAAGCTTAGCCTTCATTATGGCAAGCATGTCATATACGGCAGGGAAGTTGATGATAGCCTTGCCGAACTGCTTACGGTCCTTGGCGTATGCCAGAGCCTCGTTGTATGCCATCTGTGAAGTACCTGTTGACTGTCCGGCGATGCCGAGACGTGCACCGTTCATCAGTGCCATCACATACTTGATGAGTCCCATGCGCTCGCTGCCGCAAAGCTCTGCCTTGGCATTCTTGTAAACGAGCTCACAGGTTGGTGAACCGTGAATACCGAGCTTGTTCTCGATGCGGCGTACGTCAACACCGCCGTCGCGCTTGTCGTAGA
>DGHL01000104.1:0-1028 GCA_002392645.1 Prevotellaceae bacterium UBA3849 | reverse complement strand
GCTTGTCGTAGATGAACATTGACAGTCCGCGACCATCGCGTGTGCCCTCTACAGAGCGTGCCAATACGAGGTGGATGTCAGAGTCACCGTTGGTGATGAAACGCTTACAGCCGTTCAGGCGCCAGCACTTGTTCTCTTCATCGTATGTAGCCTTGAGCATAACCGATTGCAGATCAGAACCTGCGTCAGGCTCAGTAAGGTCCATTGACATGGTCTCGCCGTTGCAGACGCGTGGCACGAAGCGCTTGCGCTGGTCCTCATCGCCAAACTCATAGAGAGTCTCGATACAGTCTTGCAGTGACCAGATGTTCTCAAAGCCAGTGTCGCCAGCCGCCATCATCTCGTTGATGGCAGAATAGATAGCCATAGGGAAGTTGAGACCGCCGTATCTGCGAGGCATGGTAACGCCGTTAAGTCCGGCCTTTACCGTAGCGTCGAGGTTCTCGTAAGTCTTTGAAGCGTATATCATACGTCCGTTCTCGCAACGAGGACCTTCTGCGTCAACGCTCTCAGCGTTAGGTGCTATGATGTTGGCACATACGTCGCCAGCAAGTTCAAGCACGCGCTCATAACTGTCTATGGCATCCTCAAAGTTTGCAGGAGCATAGTCATACTTATCTGCGTCGGCATAGTTGCGCTCGCGCAGTTCCACTATTCTCTTGAGCAGTGGATGGCTGAGAAAATATTTTATCTCAGGATTATCAGTATAGAAATTAGCCATGATTATAGATCCACGACCCCCTCTTTGCCCTGCGGGCATCTCTCCCCGTGGGGAGAGGTGGGGATATGATTGTGGGATTGTTTTTTATAGTTTTACATATCTATCCCTCCCCTCGGGGAGGGGCAGGGGTAGGGGTCCTATTTATTATTACTCTTATAATACTTTATCATCTTAGGTATTACCTCTTCAACGGTGCCGTTGATGACATAGTCGGCAATGGTGTTGATAGGAGCATCAGGGTCGCTGTTCACTGATATGATGATGCCAGCATCCTGCATACCTGCGATGTGCTGAATCTGTCCGGAGA
>DGHL01000086.1 GCA_002392645.1 Prevotellaceae bacterium UBA3849 | reverse complement strand
GCCCGCTATGCTCCCTCATCTGCTGACACTCTGCCTTCGAAAGAAATCCGAAAATCTGTCAAAGCTAATTTATAGAACCCACCAAAATCAAAAATACAGAATGAGAATTATCAAATAAACAGATTAAAACACCTCAAAAACACCGAATGAAATACCTCAAAAAACAAGATTTCCTTGCGTAATCCAAATATTTACATTACCTTTGCAGCCGAAAGGCCGCTAAAGCGATAAGACAGGAGACATGTGACAAACGTTGTTCTCCTTTCGCAATATCGGTCAACATTATAATTGATAATACGAAAGATTATATAACTATGGCAACAGCAATCAGAGCTATACCGACATTGAGAGGCAAGGAGGCACGTGAATTCCTTCGCCATGCAGAGGAGGCTGAACGCAACTACAAGGGAACCAATAACAGGGACGACCATTCCTTTTGCCAGATGGCTCATGCCATATTGAGCAAAGCTGGTATGCTCTAATATCAGACACATTGTAGCATGGCATTTTTATCTGATAGCTGCACATTCCATGAACTGACAGACGATATTGTATGGCAAAAGTCAAGAGCGATACATTGCATGTGAAGGGCATTGATGTTGGAATCTATACCGAGGATTACCGTAACGAGTACATTTCGTTGACGGATATTGCTCGCTATCGCAACAACGATGACCCACGCTTTGCCATACAGAACTGGATGCGCAACCGCAACACCATTGAGTTTCTCGGACTTTGGGAGAGTCTCCATAATCCAAATTTTAACCGTGTGCAATTCGACACGTTTAGAACCGAGGCCGGACTAAACCGCTTCGTCATGACCCCATCGAAGTGGGTAGAGCATACTGCCGCCATCGGTATCGTCAGCAAGGCCGGACGCTATGGCGGCACATACGCTCACAGCGACATTGCAATGGAGTTCGCCTCGTGGATTTCCGCTGAGTTCAAACTCTACTTGATGAAAGACTACCGTCGCCTGAAGTTTGACGAGAACTCTCGGCTATCGCTTTCATGGAATCTCAATCGCGAGATTTCCAAGCTCAACTACCGTGTACATACAGATGCCATACAGCAGAATCTGTTGCCACCAGACCTGACAAGGGAGCAGCAGTCCTTTGTGTATGCGGACGAGGCCGACATGCTCAACGTGGCACTTTTTGGAATGACGGCAGCGCAGTGGCGGGCGCAGAATCAAGGACGCAAGGGTAATATACGTGACTATGCTTCATTACAGCAACTGCTTGTCCTGTCGAACATGGAGTCATACAATGCACTTCTCATTGAGCAGAAACTCCCGCAGTCTGAACGTCTGCAAATGTTACGACAAATGGCCGTCAGACAGCTACAGGTGCTGTCTTCACTTGATGTGACAAATCTACCAAGTCTTCCATCCAGCATAGACAATGATTAACCATTGCTACAGATTATATAATATGAAGAGAACTACAAACATACCTTTTATGTACCGCAGAGATTATAAATAATGTTAAGCGAGAGAAAAGAGTTTTTTGACCACGTAAAAGCAGTTCTCTCTCAATAAGTTTGGTCATTCCAAGAAAAAGCCGTAAATTTGCACCAACAGAACCCGCCACGCTTCCCGAAGATCAGCGAACCAGGGCGGGGCGTTTTTTTTAAGCAATGATATAGCTGTTGGCACAAAAATAGCTGTTATACGTATAGAAAAACCCTTTTCTTGCCTTGTTGGTACTATCTTCGAGCATACTCCAATGCCATTATGGACAAGGTAGAGGAGGCACTGAAAAACGGTATGGTAGGAAATGAAGACGAAGACTGGTAAATCGTATTTAAATTGCGATTCCTGCCCTTCAAAATCACAAAACTCAATTTTGCTCTGAAAAACGCCAAAAATGGCGATTTTTATAAAGTCCTGTAATACAAGGTTATACACAGTATGCGCCTTTTGGGGCAAATGCTTCCCTTCGTAATTTGATAGCTTTTACACTGTAAAAGCTATCAAATTACATTATAAAAGCTATCGCTTTACGAGGTAAAAACAGTCAAAAAACAGTGTAAAAGCTATCATTTTACGAGAAAAAATGCCTCGCAGCGCGTTTTTTTAATGATTTTCTCACCGATTTCACCTCTATTTTGCGTTTTAAACCATGGTTCCATTTGTTCGCAAATCCGGTGTCATAAATCCGCAGATACATCGTTGCGGAAGAGAGCAGAGAGCACACCTACGACAGTAATGCATCATCATCCCTGCTAAGAATCCTTGCGAAACGTGACAGGCAGTGTATAGCGCACCTTTACGCATTTGCCATGGTGAAATCCAGGATTCCATTTAGGCATGTTCTTTATTACCTTCATCGCCGCCTTGTCGGTTACGGGTCCTACACTTTTTACTATCCTGGGGGCAGTGACATTGCCTGATTCGTCAACAACGAACTGAATGATAACCCTGCCATACTCACCTTGCGTCTTATCTTTGTATTTCTCAGACTCCTTTGTCAGATATTTTCCCAAGGCATTTGTTCCGCCAGGAAACGAAGGCATAGTCTCCACTACGTCAAATACGTGGCTTGCATCATACTCTTTAGGCTTAATTACAGTTCTGGTGTCATCATCATGCTCAAGGATTGCCATTTCTTCGCTGCTGGCATCCCTTCCCTTTATGAATTTGCCCATAAAGTATATCTTGCCACTTTCTTCATTCTCTATAAAATAGATGAAAGGATGGTCGGCAGTAAAGAAATACGTCTCGTCAATAGATTCTGGAGCCATCAGTTCCATGCCGGTTCCGGTTGTCACAGCTGCGGCCTCTGTGCCTTCCTCATCGACTCTTATCTTAGCTATCTGCTTTGATTCAGAAATCTCTATTTCTTCGGATGATATGCCGGATAAATCGTCAAGGTGACGTACGCCAAGGCTACGCAGCAGCGAAAGCACATCCAACTCAGAGTCAGTCTCAAACTTAGGTATCATGACATTCACCTTTCGAGTGGACATCGTAAGGTATATATCCTGCAAGGTGTGCTGGTGCAGATACCCCATTACGTCGTCAAGCACCTTTCCTTTTATCGGCAGTATTATAACCATGGAGAACCTGTTTTGCTTATGTCCTATGCCAGGACGATTCTTGTATGGCAGGCGTATGATCTGAAAAGTGTCGTTACATGCGTAGGCATATTTGCTTTCGTTGTTCATCATGTCAACAATGGTTTTCTTGCCATCTTCCTGAATGAACTCTCGTTTCTCGGTATCCCCCTCAAACTTATTCTCCCAGCGACCGTTGAAGTACAGAGTGTTGATGGCATACAGTATAGCGGTGCTACTAAGCTGCTCTATTATCTCACCTATCATTCCACCTGTATTTTTATATACCCATTCGTTTATCTCATTCACGCTGCTACTGTTGCTGAAATCCATTCTTGACACCTTTGCTCCATACAAAGCCTTCATGGCTTCCGTATATTGTGATTCCACCTTATATTTATCGTTGACGGCAAGGAGGTTTGCCATCTTTACCATAGCGTATCCGTCTTCGTCCTGCAAGTCCAGTGCTATCTCACTGATTTCCTTTGACGATACGCCCAGCGCCATTCCCAACTCTTTCTGTGTCTTGCCGCTTGCACCGTCTTGTATTATGCGGAAGAGTGAAGCCACGCCTAAGGGAGAACAGATAAAGTTGTTGTCAATGTCCTTGTGCAGATGGTCAAACATGTTGATGGTAAAATCATTGAAATTGCGTGTAGGCTTAATGATGCTGTCAGAGGAGGTTAGTGAGATACTTTGTGATGCACCTATGCCGTTACTCTCATACTCATGGTTTGATTTACATGCAGCGAGGATTGTTGTCAGTAGTGTGATGAAGATGATTCTTTTCATATTATTTAAGTAGGTGTGTATAATTATTTTTATAATGATTGTATTGCATGAAAATTCTCCTGCAAAGTTACAAATAATATCTGAGATATAACGCTTTTTTTTCGGTTTTTTGTAAACGTGTGCGTGATAGTGTGTTACGACGTTATATACCATAAGTGTGGTATATGAAATCACTCATACATGGGATTGTGGGAGAAGTGAAATCATAGTAATTTTGCAAAAGTTTTCAGAAACCAAACAAGAAAGGAGAAAATAAAAATGCAGAAAAACAAGTACATTATCTTAGCTGCGGCTTTAGCACTTAATGCAAGCATCGCCAACGCACAGGGAGTGCTGGGGACTTTCAAGTCTGCAAAGAAACAGGCGATACTTGAGAAGAATGCACCATCATTGCGCAATCACCTTAAGGCGCGTAAGGTTGCCCTCGAGGCATGGAACGCCATACCGGCAAGCGAACTGCAACCGGTGACACTGACCGCCAACGTAGTGGCAAAGAACCGTGCCGGCTATCGCGAACTGCGAGTGCGTGAGTTTCATTACATAGGCGACTGTGGATATGGCGACGGCGGACAGGATGCCGGCGTGGAGACACAGACAACGGCGGCGGCAGTGTTTGCATCAGATCTTGCCGACAGTTACATCAACCAGGCTGCATTGGCAGGCATCGATATCGACTCGCTGACAATAGAAATTCACGGTCAGCCAGACAAGGTTCCTACAAACCGTGTGAAGTACAACCGCAATTTCCTCTATACCATATATATCGATTCACCTGCATCTGACGCAGAGTTGGAGCGCTTGGCACAGTTGGCAGAGGAAAACTCGTCGGTGGTAAGCCTTATCAAGCAGGCTGTCACGGTACCGGTCAACATAGTGTATAAGCACTCTTCGCCAGAGCGAAAGGTGGAAGGTGCCACACTCGCCGGACTGCGTGAGTATATCCACGGCAAGCGACAGGCTAAGCTCGCTGCTCAGGAAGCTGCAAAGAACAGACCGCAGACAGAGCGCAAAGGTCCGGTAACAGGTCCATGGGCTACGGTATTCCCTAACGGCGTGCGTCAGCTGACCATCTCTAACAAGTACCACATCGTGCACGATAATCCTGCATACCTCGGTGGTACGAACCTCGGTCTGACATCTCGTGAGAATGCACTCGGCGTGCTCGGCACCTGTTTGACGCACATCTCAGAAGGACAGGCAGCACTGCTTGACCTCGACATCGACTCACTGCGTGTGCAGGTAGAAGGCGAGTGGGACCCACGTGCAGGCCGCAAAGGCTTTGAGAACGTGCCGATAGCTCCGCAGAACCTACGCGTGACGCTCTATGTTACTACGCCAGAGCCTTACTCCGTGATACGCAAGTGGATTGACCAGACAGAGAATGTCTGCCCAATGTATAACGTATTCAAGGACACACAGACCTTCGAGCACAAGATTGTAAGGGTGAAGAAAAAATAAAATTAAGAGACACAGCCTGCCCCCCCGTGGAGGAGGGAGGAAGTATCACAACGACTAAATAAAACCTTTTTAAAAACGACTGAATTATATGAAGAATAATATAGTAGCAATAGCAATAGCTGCCCTGTCAATAAGTACGGCAGCACAGGCACAGGGACCACTCGACGTGTTCCGTACTAACGCCACGAAGCAGAAGCTTGAGCAGAATGCACCATCACTGCGCGACCATCTGAAGCAACGCAAGGTAGCCCTCGAGGCATGGAACGCACTCGGTGCAAAAGACCTCAAGCCTGTAACGATAACCGCCAACGTGGTGGCAAAAAACCGCTCTGGCGTTCGCGAACTAAGGGTGCGCAACTTCCAGTATATAGGCGATTGCGGACAGAGCCACGGCGGACAGGACTCTGGTGTGGATACGCCGACGACGGCACAGGCAGTGTTTGCCTCTGACCTTGCCGACAGCTACCTCAACCAGGCAGCGCTGCTCGGCATAGACATCGACTCGCTGACAATAGAGATTCACGGCCGTCCAGACAAAGAGCCTACAGGACGCGTGGCTTATCCCCGCAACTTCCTCTATACCATATATATCGATTCTCCTGCATCTGATGCAGAACTGGAGAAACTGGCACAGCTGGCAGAGCAGAACTCTGTAGTGGCAACACTCGTGAAGCAGGCGGTGACACCTCAGCTCACCATCGACCATAAATGGTCTCCACGTGAGAAGAAAGTTGAAGGTGCAACACTTGAGGGACTGCGCGAGTACATTCACGGCAAGCGCCAGGCCATATTGGCAAGCCGCGCAAAGTGGGAAGCTCTGAAGAACGACACCGCTGCACAGCGTCGCAATCGTGAGCGCAGCACTACAAAGCGCGAGCCACGCGGCCCATGGGTGAAGGTGTTCCCTAACGGCGTGCGTCAGCTTACGGTCAACGACAAGTATCTCATTCTGCACGACAATCCAGAATATCTCGGCGGCACAAACGTGGGCATGACATCAATAGAAGGTGTACTTGGCATCCTCGGCACTTGCATCACGCACATCTCGCTGGGCCAGGCAGCAGAGCTCGACCTCGACGTTGACTCTGTATCGCTCACCGTAGAGGCAGAATGGAACCCAGTGGCAGGCCGCAAAGGACACGAGAACGAATCCATAGCACTGCAGAACGTGCGCTACACCCTTCACACCCTGACACCAGAGAGCGACGAGAAGATCAAGGAGTGGCTCAACCGCGTGGAAGGTATCTGCCCAATGTACAACCTTTTCAAGGACACACAGACATTTGAGCACCGCATCGTTCGCGGCAGTTTCAACCCATTTCCTGACGGAAGGAAGTAACGTGAACTTTTAATCAATGTTTTTCTTTTTGGGAGCCATGGTGGCATTCGTGCTATATGGCTTCCTTTGTGTTTTAAGGTGGGTTCTAATAATTCCCACTGTCAGATTTTTGAATTTGTTTCGAGGGCAAAATGTTAGCTGATAAGGGGGCATAGCGGGCTATGTGACCGCAGAAGCGAACAGTTCGC
>DGHL01000046.1:15374-48591 GCA_002392645.1 Prevotellaceae bacterium UBA3849 | reverse complement strand
GTGGAGAATCCTGGATTCCTGTATTATGCTAATGGCGGCAGCTTTATTCCTGGCTCCCTGCAAAAGGCATTGGCTACACATGGACCACAGCGTCACTACCGCAATGAGTGTCTATGTAATGCGATGGTGAACTTCAATATGATTGACATCGTTGGCCGTGGCATCCGCAAGATATTCAATGAGCAGTGGAAACGCCATTTCCCCATGCCAGATTATGAGATTGACGCAGCCAATAAGGAGGTTGCTGTTCGTTTGTATGGAAACGCCATCAATGAGAAATACACTAAGCTCCTTAAAGAGAACAAAGACTTGTCGTTGGAAGACTGTATCTTGCTTGATGCAGTACAGAAAGGACACCGACTGAATGAAAGTGATGCTAAGAATCTTTTGGAGCGTGGCTTGGTCGAGGGTGAATATCCAGACCTGACCATATCCCTGAGCATTGCAAGGCAAACGAAACAATTGCCGGAATATACCAAGGTGAAAGGACTTGAACGTGACAAGTTAAAACAGATGGCTTTACAGTTCATCCAGAATGCTGGAGAGGAAGGTACCCGAAGAGAGTTTGTCATTGAATACCTCCGAGAGACCCTTCCTGCAAGAAACACAAAGGAACAAAATCAAAGATTAGTAGGTAATATCTTGGCAGAAATGAGTAATGAAGGTTTTGTAATACAAAAGGATAGAAATTGGTATGCAACGACTAGTAAAGACTAAAACAACGACTAGTACACGACTAATAACGACTAGTAAATGACTAATTGAAGGCTTCTAGTCGTAAAAGTAGTTGTCTTTCGATAGTTTACTCAAACTTTTAGTCGTAGTATAAGACAAAATGAACAAAATATGATATTTGGAAAGAAAATAAGAGAACTCAGAGATGAGCAAGGAGTGGTGCAACGACAGTTGGCTGCACTATTAGAGATGATACACCTATGTTTAGCAAGATAGAGCGAGGTGACAGACCCATATAATGACGTAAGAAGCATTCTTGATATGATAATGGAAGTGGGAAGAAGTGCCGAACGTACTCCCGTTACAAGTTTAAAAATCGCTTGACACGAAACTATTTCTTTCTTTTTTGCGTAATATTCAAAAAAAATATATACCTTTGCAACAGATTCATTTACTTAAACAAATAATACCAATATGAAAAAGCTGATTTATTCAATGCTGGCATTGCTCCCTCTTGGTCTTATATACTGTATTCTTACTTGCTATTGATTTACTGATTTTATATTTATTCAAACACAGTTGTGCGATACGAAACAAGAAACATTATTTTTGCAAACGAACAAATAAATAAAGCGTAAACAATATGAGAAATAAGATTCTACTCTCTTTATTAGTCTTGAGTATGTCGTTGTATACAGGCATTGCAGAGGCGGCAAAGAAACAGCAGACAGATCGTGAATACTGGGTAGAGCAGGCATACAGACTGGCAGCGCCGGTGCTGGAACCTATGTCGCGCGGCATGCTCTCGACAGAGATGCAGATTGAGGTGAGCCCTTCATTTGACAAGCGTGACAAGCGTGTGACTTATATGGAGTGCTTCGGCAGACTCATGGCAGGCATATCACCATGGCTCTCCCTGCCTGATGACGATACGAAGGAGGGCAAACAGCGCAAGCAGTTGCGTGAGTGGGCGCTGAAGAGCTATGCGCAGGCCGTTGACCCGCAGTCAAAGGACTACCTGCTGTGGCGCAAGGAAGGACAGCCACTCGTGGATGCAGCATACATAGCAGAGAGTCTGTTACGTGGCTATGATGCGCTGTGGCTGCCACTCGACTCTGTCACCAAGGCACGCTACATCGACGAGTTTACACGCCTGCGCCGAGTAGAACCACCATATACCAACTGGCTGTTGTTCGCTTCAACGATAGAGTCGTTCCTGGCAAAGGCAGGAGCGCCGTATGACCAGTACCGTGTAAACGGAGCCATACGCAAGGTAGAGGAATGGTATGTTGGCGACGGATGGTATAGTGACGGTCAGGGCTCGTTTGCTTTTGACTATTACTCAAGCTATGTGTTCCATGCCATGTACCTTGAAACCCTTGGTACCATGCGTGACGTGAAGGGCTACGGATGGAAGATAAACTACCGCGACTTCTATAATCGTGCACTGAAACGCTGTCAGAAGTTCAGCATAATACTTGAGCGCTTCATATCACCAGAAGGTACATTCCCCGTAGTGGGCCGCAGCATACCTTACCGCCTGGCAGCCATGCAGCCGCTGGCAATGATGGCGTGGTATCAGACTTTACCAAATGAACTGAGCAACGGACAGGTGCGCGCCGCACTTACAAAGGTGATGCACCGCATGTGGGATGCTCCAGGAAACTATAACGACAAGGGATTCCTCACGATAGGCTTCTGCGGACGACAGCCGGAGGTGGCAGACTGGTACACGAACAATGGTTCGCTGTATATAACCTCAGAGGTGTTGCTGCCGTTGGGACTGCCTGCCGACCATACGTTCTGGACCTGCCCTGCAGAGAAATGGACACAAGTAAAGGCATGGGGTGGCGAGCCATTCCCAAAGGACCATATATGGGAAGATAAGAAATAAAAGTGTCAAATATTTCTTAAATACTTGTGTATTCCGCAGAAAATACGTAATTTTGCAATCGATTGCAAAAACAGTACATATTTTTTTTACAGCATGACAAAGAAATTTCTATTTAGCATACTGCTGACATTCTCAGTGTTTTTCGTGGCAGGAGCCAATGCCGCTCCGGCAGACAGTGCGGCTAACGTAACGGCGAAGGCAGACTCTACCAGCATGATGCTTGACGAAGCAGCCATCGAAATGGCAGACACGGCGATGATAGATGCTGCCGCAGAGGGCAGTGCATATACACAGCTGAAGACGAAATTTGTGGAAGGTGGTGCAGGCTTCATGTCGTTGGTGGCATTGTGTCTTATCATAGGCTTGGCATTCTGCATAGAGCGCATCGTATATCTCAGTTTGTCTGAGATAGATGCAAAGAAATTCATGCAGAACCTTGACGATAAGTTGTCAAAGGAAGGCGTGGAAGCCGCAAAGACATTGTGTCGTGACACGAAAGGCCCGGTGGCGAGCATTTGTTATCAAGGACTGTTGAGAATGAATGAAAGCGCAGACGTAGTGGAACGCTCCGTAAGTTCATACGCGTCAGTGCAGGTAGGCAAGATGGAGAAAGGCTGTTCATGGATAACGCTTTGCATAGCCATGGCTCCGTCGCTGGGATTCCTCGGTACGGTGATAGGTATGGTGATGGCGTTTGACCAGATACAGACAGCAGGCGACATAAGTCCGACCATCGTGGCGGAAGGTATGAAGGTGGCGCTCATTACCACCATCTTCGGTATCATAACGGCCCTGATACTGCAGTTGTTCTACAATTATGTACTGTCAAAGATAGACCATCAGACAGCACAGATGGAAGAGAGTGCCATCACCCTGATGGATATAATATCAAAGAAATAAGATGGATTTCATAGCAGACATAATGATTGTGCTGATGGCTTTGGCGCTCGTGGCAGCGTTGGCATTGACGGCGTATTCGGTGTATCACTCTCTGCGCACCAACAAGCGTAAGAAGGTGGACGACGGTGTACCGGTGGGAATGATAGGCTGGGGTACAGTGGCACTGGTGCTTGTCATATCCATTCCTACGTTGTTGATAGGCTCGTTTACCGATATGTGTCTTGTTACAGCAGGCGTAATGCTGTTGGTGGCAGGTGGCACGGTGGTTTACGGTAAGGTACAGTCAGCAAGACTAAGAAAGTAACAGTGAAACACAATAAAGATGTTCAGACGCAGAAAACGACATAGCGTTCCAGGACTTGATACTACATCTACCTCAGATATCTCGTTCATGCTCCTGATATTCTTCCTCGTCACCACCTCGATGGATAGTGACAAGGGGCTGGGTAGGCAGATGCCGCCAATGGACCCGGAAGAACAGCAGGAGATAAAGGATGTGGACAAGAACAAGGTGATGACCCTGCACCTGATGAAAGGAGGAAGCCTGACGGTTGACGATGAGGCTGCGCAGATAGATAATTCACTGCGAAAGAAACTACGTCACTTCATAATAGAGAAAGGACGTACGCACATCATAGAACTGCAGGTGGAGCGCAATGCCGACTATGACTCTTATTTCCGACTGCAAAACCAGATAGTAAGGGCTTACGGAGAACTGCGTGAGGCGGCTGCACAAAAAAAGTATGGCAAGCCATTCGTGCAGTGTAGTGATGAGGAGAGGGATGAGATAACCGGACAGATACCACAACGCATACAGGAGACATCGCTCGGAGTGCATGGCGAAGAGTAGGATGCTCTGTAAGGGTAGTGGAGGATTGCGTTATCATAGCGAAGCAAGTTAACACAGAACCTGCGATATAGTAATGTTGAAAATAAAGCGACATAAGCAACATAGGGTGCCATCCTTGAACATGGCATCAATGCCAGACCTCATCTTCACGGTGTTGTTCTTCTTTATGATAGTAACGCACATGAGGAACGAGACCCCTATGTTGCAGGTAGAGACGCCTTCTGGTACGCAACTTACCAAACCGTCAAACAAACGCACCATAGTAAACCTCTATATTGGTACGGACCCACAGGGGCATACACGAATACAGATAGGTGACAAGATAGTGACGATGGAGCAAGTGGGACCGGCTATGCTTAATATGCAAGGCGGAGTGGAAGAGACAGAAGGCTCGTCGATGACAGTGAATATACGTGCCGACAAACATACGCCTATGGGCGTGGTAAGCGATGTAAAGCAGGAACTACGCAAGCACGGCATACTTACCATACGCTATAATGCCACAGAGGAGAAGGGCAAAGGTGGATAACCAGTTTTACGGTGGTAGTTTATAGAACCCGCCTTAACAGAACCAATCTGAATAATTCACAACTCACTAATTTATAACCAGCAATGCCATGGCACGATATAAACTCGATACTCTTGACAAGAAAATACTGAAGTTGATACTTAGTGACGCACGCATACCTTTTCTTGAGGTGGCACGTGCATGCAATGTGAGCGGTGCGGCTGTTCATCAGCGCATACAGAAGCTCACGAACCTCGGCATACTCAAAGGCTCGCAGTATAATGTAGATGCGGAGAAAATGGGCTATGGCTCATGTGCTTTCATCGGCTTGTACCTTAAGGAACCGGAACGATTTGATGAGGTAGTCGATGCCTTGCGTGAAATTCCGGAGGTTGTGGAGTGCCATTACACCACGGGCGCGTTTGACATGTTTATAAAGGTGTATGCCTTTGACAATCATCATATGCTCAATGTGATACACGATAAACTGCAGCCACTTGGATTGTCACGCTCAGAGACTATCATATCATTTAGGGAAGCCATACACCGTCCGTTAGCCATATTGGATGAACCAGACGAGTATGAAGAAGATGATGATATAGATTAAAAGTGGGTTCTGCAAATTACCACGAGTTTAAAATCTGTCAAAGCTAATTTATAGAACCCACCTAATGCGTGAAATGTGCTAAAAGATATTAAAAATAAAGCAGGAATCTTGTTTTTTATGTGAAAACTTAGTACATTTGCACCATGCGAAGCATAGCAATGTGCCGAGCATGGTGAATTAATTAATTTTATTATTAGCTAACTAAAACGTTAACCAAAACAAGAAAAAAGAGAAGAAATGAAAAAATTATTTTTTATGGCTCTTGCCTGCGTGGCAATGGGTTTCGCCTCTTGTGGCAACAAGACGCCAGAGAATGCAGAGTTGGCAGATACAACTGCAGTTGATAGCGTTATGGATGCTGATGCGATAGTATCGGCTCTCAGTGAGAAATTGCAGGCTAACGATCCAGCAGCGCTGGCAGCTTTGTCACAGCAGGCACAGCAGACTATTGCTGACCTTATAGCAAAGGGTGACACCGCTCTTGCTAAGGAATATGCTTCTAAGATCAAGGAGTTTGTGAATACAAACGCTGACAAGATTAAGGAAGTGGCAAGTGGCAACGAGACCATCAACGGATTGGTAAAGACTGTTCAGGCTACAAGCGTGACAGACCTCGCAAACCAGGCTGCGGCAGCAATCAAGGCCGATGCTACTCAGGCTGCTAACGACGTAAAGGATGCAGCAGACCAGAAGGTAGAGGAGACGAAAGAGGCTGCAAAGGCAAAGGTAAACGAGAAGGTGAACGAGTCTGTTGACGCAGCCAAGAATAAGGCTAACGAGCAGATCGACGCTGCTAAGAACAAGGCTAACGAGGCTACTAACAAGGCTCTGAACAAGATCGGACTCTAAGACGTGCAAACCATGAATTCCTATGAGATAGGGATATTTGTACGGTTTATGTAAGAAAAACATGGGCTTCCCACAGGTAAAGTGGGAAGCCCATGTGCTTTATATATCCAGTAGGAACTGGTATGTTTCGCTATTTATAGATTAATCTTGCAGGACATTCAGTAGCTTGCGGATTAATCTTGCAGTACATTCAATAGCTTGCAGATTAATCTTACAAGGCGTTGAGCACCTGTTCTTTGATTTGCTCGAGTTCGTCCTTCATCTGCACCACGATGTTCTGCATCTCAGCCTGGTTACTCTTCGAACCAGTGGTGTTTATTTCGCGTCCCATCTCCTGGGCAATGAAACCGAGTTTCTTACCCTGACTCTGTGCTTCTTCCATGGTCTCGCGGAAATACTTCAGGTGATTGGTGAGTCGTTGCTTCTCCTCAGAGATGTCGAGTTTCTCGATATAGTAAATCAGTTCCTGCTCAAGGCGGTTCTTGTCATACTCCACGTCAGGCAGGTTCTTGAGATTCTCTACGAGGCGCTGGCGTATCTTCTCAACGCGAGACTGCTCGTAAGGCTCTATCTCGCCCATTAGTCGTGCTATGTTGTCGAGTTTCTCCTCAAACTTCTTCTTCAGTGCGGCTCCCTCCTGACGACGGAATGCCTCCAGATTGCAAAGAGCCTCGTCAACCGCCTTGCGTGCAGCAGCCCACTCCTCATCGGTAAGGACCTCTGCTTCTTGCCTGCTCATTATGTCAGGCATGCGCATGATCATCTTCATCCAGTCGGCAGAGTTCGTCACGTTGTCTTTTATCCCCACGCTGTCAGCCGCGGCGACAAGTTGCTCGTAATAGTTCTTGAACAGAGGCATGTTGATGGTCTGTGCATCGCTGCTAACCTCCTTCTCCACCCAGATGGAGAAATCTATTTTACCACGTACCACACTCTCCTGTATTGCCTTGCGGATTTCCATTTCCTTCTCGCGATATACAGGAGCTAAACGGGTGGAACAGTCGAGAGCCTTAGAGTTAAGGGCCTTGACCTCCACATGTATGGTTTTGTCTTGATAGGTTGCCACGGCTTTTCCGTAGCCCGTCATAGATAGTAACATAACAAACTAAGCGTTTTCCTGCTAATTTTATTTAATAATGTCAATAATTTCTGCAAAAGTACAAAAAATTGAGGAATTTTTAGTATTTTTGCAAAAGTTTTTTAAGACAAAAGATTATTTTACCCTCTATATGGGTGAAAAATACGTTATATTCAAGAGAAATGGCATGTATATTACATATAGAGACGAGCACTGACGTATGCAGTGTTGCGGCCAGCAAGGACGGCTATCTGCTGTTTGAGAAAGAAGATCATGGGGACGGTAAGAGCAGTAAGGCAGCCGAGAAACTTGGCGGCTTTGTTGACGAGGCCTTGTCGAAGTTAGAGGAAGGTGAACTGAAGCTCGACGCTGTTGCGGTTAGTAGCGGTCCGGGCTCATATACAGGTTTGCGTATTGCTGTGTCAATGGCGAAGGGAGTCTGCTATGGTAGTGATGCCAAACTTATCAGCGTGCCTACGTTGGAGCTGCTCTGCGTGCCTGTCTTGCTGAGTGATCGTATAAGATGCTCTGCATGTGTAGATGGCAAGCATGCCAACATGGAATGTGAACTTGAGGAAGACGCCTTGCTCTGTCCGATGATAGACGCACGTCGTATGGAGGTGTTCGCCGCAGTGTATGACCGTGCACTCAATGAGGTAAGGCAGACACAGGCAGATATAGTGGATGGACAGACGTACAAGGAACTACTCGACAAGCATGTCATATATTTCTTTGGAAACGGAGCGCAGAAATGTATGGAGACCATCAATCATCCGAATGCACGCTATATAAGCAATATCATGCCGCTGGCAAAGAACATGCTGCCGCTGGCAGATAAGAGAATGAACAAGGGACAGACGGAGGATGTTGCATACTTCGTACCACAATATCTGAAGGAGTATCAGGCAAAGAAACAGAAAAACCTGTTGGTGAAATAATACGTTCATTTTCACTCCCTTATCACTCCCTTATCACTCCCTTGTCACTCCTTTATCACTCCCCCCAAAAAAATAAAACAACGAAATATGCAGTTAGAAGGATTAGACTATAATACACAGCGTGAAAAGCTGAAGCTTATGGCGTATGGAAGGGATATACAGCAAATGGTAGAACGCTGTATAGAACTGCCAACCAAAGAACAGAGGCAAAAGTGCGCTGAGACTATCATATCTACCATGAGGCGCGTGGTGCCTAGTTCGCAAAATCAGAAGGAACGCATGCCCGTGCTGTGGTATCATCTTGCCCTTATGAGCGATTTCAAACTGGATATTGATTATCCGGTAGAGATAGAGCACGAAGACAAGATGGCGCAGAAGCCCGGTCATATAGACTATACCAACAAGCGTCGCATGCCTATAAGACATTACGGACGTCTGTTGTTTGAGATGTTTGAAAAACTGAAGGAAATGCCTGAAGGCGAAGAGCGCACTGCTTTGGTGAATATTACTGCAGGACAGATGTACAGAAGTCTGGTGATGTGGGGCATGGCTACCGCCGACAAGGAAAAGGTGGCGTCAGACCTTGCACGCTTCACCGACGGAGTTATACAGATAAGTCCTGATGAATTGAAATTTGAGACGGCAGCCCCGGTCGCCAATAGAAGAAAAAAGAAGAAATAACACATGGAGAGCTTTATCATAGAAGGCGGACACGCACTGAAAGGCGAGATTACGCCACAGGGAGCCAAGAACGAGGCTCTGCAGGTGATATGCGCCACGCTGCTGACCAGCGAGGAGGTGACGATAAGCAACATACCTGACATCCTTGACGTAAACAACCTTATACAGTTGTTGAAAGACATAGGTGTGAAGGTGGGCAATCCTGAGAAAGGAACATTTACATTCAAGGCCGACGAACTGGACCTTGACTACCTGTCAAGCGATGAGTTCGTAAACAAGTGCGCGCAACTGCGCGGCTCGGTACTGATGATCGGTCCGTTGCTGGGCAGGTTCGGCAAGGCTACCGTGGCAAAGCCCGGCGGCGACAAGATCGGCAGACGACGCCTTGACACCCACTTCCTGGGTTTCCGCAAGCTCGGCGCCACATACCACCGCATTACAGGACGCGACGTATATGAACTGCGAGCCGACAAGCTGAACGGATGCTACATGCTGCTCGACGAGGCTTCGGTTACCGGCACTGCCAACATCATCATGGCTGCCGTCATGGCTGATGGCGCCACTACGATATATAACGCTGCCTGCGAACCTTACATCCAGCAGTTGTGCAATATGCTGAACCGCATGGGCGCTAAGATTACCGGCATAGGCAGTAACCTGCTCAATATCGAGGGCGTGAAGGAACTGAAAGGCACTGACCACCGCTTGTTGCCAGACATGATAGAGGTGGGCTCGTTCATAGCCATGGCTGCCATGGTGGGCGACGGAATAAGGATTAAGAACGTATCTATAAAGAACCTCGGCATCATCCCTGATGCCTTCAGAAGACTCGGTGTGCAGATTATAGAGGAAAACGACGACCTCTTCATTCCACGCCACACACATTACCAGATAGACTCATTCATCGACGGAACGATAATGACGCTGAGCGACGCTCCATGGCCTGGACTGACACCTGACCTGCTGAGTGTACTGCTTGTCGTAGCCACACAGGCACAGGGTTCGGTGCTCATTCACCAGAAGATGTTTGAAAGCCGTCTGTTCTTCGTCGATAAGCTCATCGACATGGGAGCGCAGATAATCCTGTGTGACCCTCACCGCGCCGTCGTGGTGGGCCATGACCATAAGATACGCCTACGCGCCGGACGCATGTCGAGTCCTGACATCCGTGCGGGCATCGCACTGCTCATTGCGGCATTGTCAGCCGATGGCACGTCACAAATCAACAACATCGCCCAGATAGACCGCGGCTATGAGAACATCGAAGGCCGCCTGAACGCTCTGGGAGCCAAGATCAGAAGGCAATGATAAGGAAAGAGGACGTTTATAAGATAGGTAAGCTGGGAAAGACTCACGGCATCAAGGGTGAGATATCCATGCAGGTTGACGACGACGTCTTCGATCGTGTGGAAGCAGACTACCTGGTGCTTGAGCTTGACGGTATCATGGTACCTTTCTTTATGGAGGAATATCGTTTCAAGACTGACGAGACGGCACTCATAAAGTTTGAGGGCATAGACACGCAGGAGCGTGCCCGCGAGCTTACCGGCATAGAGGTGTTCTTTCCACGCGAACTGGCAGAGAGCGACGACAGCGACGAACTGTCATACGCGCAGCTCGTGGGCTACACCGTGGTTAATGCCAACACTGGCAAGGAAGTCGGCAAGATAGAGTATGTTGACGAACAAACCATAAATATTATGTTTGAACTGACCGACGGCACGCTGATACCAGCCTCTGAGGAACTGATAGCCGGCATCGACACTGAGGCACAGGTCATCACCATGAACATCCCTGAAGGATTACTATGAAAAAAGCCCCTGATGTGAAAGGTGAAATGTGAAAAGTGATTTCTAAATAAAATCGTTTTTGTCCTATCCGGCAGCCTGTTTTAAGTCGAAATAGAGGGCTGTTTTTTGAAAAAGTTTACGGTTGGTCGTTTTTACGGGCATTCTCAGTGAGTTGTAACTCGTTGATTTTCAACAGAGGCATAAAAAAAGACAGTGTAATATGATAGCTTTTATGGTGAAATAGCTATCATATTACACTGTAAAAGGTGCCTGATTACACTGTAAAAGCATACATATTACGATGTAAAAGCTATGCTTTTATGTCAAAAAGCGAATTTTAAGGCTTCAGGAGGGTGTTTTGGATGTTCCGAGAACATCTGTTTCGCTCTATTTTGAATTTTTTCGCGAACTTTTTTCAGAACTTGAAATATCAAAAATGTCCTATAAAAAGAAATTTCAAAATATTCAATAAAAGGAAGTATATTCGTTTGCTATTTCAACTTTTCTTTGTAACTTTGCACTCTGGAAATCGTTTTGGGCGAATGCAAGACTGCTTTGCAGACTATCGCCTTTCCTTTTGTAAGAAGAACTTAGCAAACTATATGAAGAGACAACAGATATGCATACTTGGCAGCACAGGCTCGATAGGCACACAAGCCCTCGAAGTCATTGCCGAGCATAGCGACCGTTTTGAAGCCTATTGCCTTACGGCTAACAATAAGGTAGAACTGCTTGCCGAACAGGCCCGCAAGTTTAAGCCTGCGGCTGTGGTGATTGCCAACGAGGAAAAATATGACACACTGGTGGCACTGCTTGAGGACTGTCCCGACATAAAGGTCTATGCCGGTGCACAGGCTTTGTGCGAGATTGTTGAGGCAGAACCAATCGACATGGTGCTTACCGCCATGGTGGGATTCTCTGGTTTGGCACCTACCATACACGCTATAAAGGCGCACAAGAAGATATGTCTTGCCAACAAAGAGACTTTGGTGGTAGCCGGCGAACTGATATGCGAACTGGCGCAGCAGTACCGCGCGCCTATACTGCCAGTGGACTCGGAACATTCCGCCATCTTCCAGAGCATCGTAGGCGAAGGCAATAACGAGGTGGAGAAGATCCTGCTGACAGCCAGCGGCGGCCCGTTCCGCCTGAAGACTCTCGACGAAATGCGCTCCATGACAGCTGCCGATGCCCTGAAACATCCTACATGGGATATGGGTGCGAAGATAACCATCGACTCTGCCTCAATGATGAACAAGGGCTTTGAGGTTATTGAGGCGAAGTGGCTGTTTGGCGTCGAGGCAGACAAGATACAGGTGTTGGTTCACCCGCAGTCTATAGTACACAGTGCGGTGCAGTTCCGCGACGGTGCGGTGAAGGCGCAGCTTGGCGTGCCTGATATGCGACTGCCCATACAGTATGCCTTCACATATCCTGACCGTCTGCCAATGACGGGCGAGCGTCTTGACTTGTTCAAGCACTCGTTGGAGTTCTTTGAGCCAGACCTGAATAAGTTCAAGTGCCTGGCTTTGGCATTCGAAGCCATCAAGCGAGGCGGCAATGCCTGCTGCGTGGTCAACGCTGCCAACGAGATCGTCAACCTTGCCTTCCGCCAGGGACAGATAGGTTTCCTTGACATGGGCGACATCATAGAGAAGACGCTCGACAAGGCTACTGTCATAAAGAAGCCAACATACGAAGACTATATCAATTCTGACGCAGAGGCAAGGAAACTCGCTTCTCAACTAATAGGATAAATCTTAATTCTTAACTCTTAACTTTTAATTCTTGTGGAAGTATTTCTCATCAGGACATTACAGTTTATTCTGGCGATAACAATCCTCGTAGCACTGCACGAGGGCGGACATTTCTTTTTTTCAAAGCTCTTCGGCGTAAGGGTTAACAAGTTCTACGTTTTCTTTGACTGGAAGTTCTCACTCTTCTCCACCAAGTTCAACTGGTGGCGCAAGCTGCGTGGCAAGGTCGATGCTGACGGCAAGGTGATACCGGCAAAGAAAGACAAGGACGGCAACTATGAATACGAAGGTACTGAGTATGGTATAGGCTGGATTCCCCTCGGCGGTTACTGCCAGATAGAGGGCATGATAGATGAGACACAGCACGACGTGGAGAAACTCAAGGAGCCGGCAAAGCCATGGGAGTTCCGCGGCAAGCCTACGTGGCAGCGCTTGCTCATCATGATAGGCGGCGTGCTGGTCAACTTCCTGTTGGCACTCGTCATCTACTGCGGCGTGTTCTTCACATGGGGTGAGGACTATTACGCACTGAAGGATATGCCATACGGCATGAAGTTCAACGAGCAGGCACAGCAGTTAGGCTTCTGCGACGGCGATAAGCTCATCGGCACCGAAGATGGTGATTTCCGTGAGTTCAATGCCAACATGCTGCGCTCGCTCACCACAGCCCGTGAGGCTACGGTGCTGCGCAATGGCAAGCAGGTTAAGATACAATTGCCGGGCAACCTCTCTCTGCTTGAGATGCTGAAGGCAGAACCAGTGTTCTGTCGTCCATTCGTACCGGCAGACGTTGATACCGTAATACCTAACACCGCCGCAGCCAAGGCAGGCTTGAAGAAAGGCGACCGCATCATAGCCCTCGGCAAGAAGCCTATAGATTCATGGAACGCCTTCACATACGAAAGCGGTCGCATGTCTGACGCACTGGGCGATTGCCAGACAAAGAAAGACTCACTGAAGGTACTCACGACGGTGGTTACATATATAGACAAGGCGAAAGGTGATACCGCAACGGCGGCAGTAGTATTTGACAACGAGGCACACCTTGGCGTAGGCATGACGACAGTGGCAAACTACATGGAGCCTACACACATCAGCTATAACCTGCTGACCTGCATACCTGCCGGCATAGGCTATGCCCTTGATATGCTGGGCGGCTACGTCAGCGACCTGAAGTATGTGTTCACTTCAGAGGGAGCCAAGCAGTTGGGTGGTTTCGGAGCCATCGGCAGTATGTTCCCGCCTGTGTGGGACTGGCACATGTTCTGGCTCATGACGGCATTCCTCTCCATCATCCTTGCCTTCATGAACATCCTGCCCATACCAGCCCTTGACGGCGGTCACGTGATGTTCCTGCTCTACGAGATGATATTCCGCCGCAAGCCGGGCGACAAGTTCCTGCTCTATTCGCAGTATGTGGGCATGGGCATCCTCTTCCTTCTTATGATAGTTGCAAACCTCAACGACGTGCTCCGCTTCTTCGGAATCATGTATTAAAAAATGCGAAACGACATAAGGCATACAATAAATCCCTCGCTGATTACCAGCGGGGGATTTGTTGTTTTACCGAAACCAAATATGCAAGTTTTTCGTGTGTATAAAAGCATCAAACGACCTATTATATACCAATTTTATGTGGAATTACATAAATTCGCAGTTTAACTATTTGGGCATTTCATGGAAAAGTAGTAACTTTGCACTGAAAACAATGAACTATACACTATGAACAACGAACAGGTTAGCGGTAAGCTGCTGATATTCTCCGCACCCAGCGGCAGCGGAAAGTCAACAATCATAAACTGGCTGATGCAGGAGCATCCGGAACTGAACATGCATTTCTCCATCAGTTGCACATCACGTGCTCCGCGCGGACAGGAGCAGAACGGTGTGGAATATTTCTTCCTCACACCAGACGAGTTCCGCGAGAAAATACAGAACGATGAGTTCGTGGAGTATGAAGAGGTATATCAAGACCGATACTACGGCACACTGAAGTCGCAGGTGGAGAAGCAGCTTGCAGCAGGCGAGAACGTAGTGTTCGACGTTGACGTACACGGAGCAATGAACATCAAGAAGGCGTACGGCGACCGTGCCCTGAGCCTGTTCATACAACCACCTTCGATAGAGGAGTTGCGCCGCCGTCTGAACGGTCGCGGCACTGATGCGCCCGAAGTGATAGAGCAACGTATAGCACGTGCAGAATACGAACTGACATACGCCGAGAAATTCGACACGGTAGTCATCAACGACGACCTTGAGACGGCAAAACAGGAGGTACTAAGGTGTATCTTGAAAGGGATGAATTATTAGTGAAAAGTGAAAAGTGAAAAGTGAAGAGTGAAAAGTGAAAAATACAAGTTACGCTTTCAAACAAACCTTATTCCTTATTCCTTTATTCCTTCATCCTTATTCCTTCATCCTTATTCCCCAATCAAACCTTCATCCTTATTCCATCATCCTTCATCCATTCACCCATCAACCAAATGAACTGTGAACTATCGATAATAAGTCCATGCTATGGTGCCCCTACCTTACTAAAAGAATTGGTCAGGCAGACTACTGAAGTAGCAAAGAGCATAACAGAATACTATGAGATAATACTTGTAGAGGACTGCTCCCCTGACAACAGCCGCGAGATTATCCGCGAGATATGCAAGGAGAATCCAAACGTGAAGGGGGTATTCCTAAGCCGCAACTTCGGACAACAGCCTGCTATAAATGCAGGGCTCGACACTGCCTGCGGAGAGTGGGTGGCTGTACTTGACTGCGACCTGCAAAATCCGCCGTCGCACATACGTGCGATGTATGAAAAGGCGCAGGAGGGGTACGATATAGTCTTTGCAAGTCGACAAGACAGGCCCGATAATCTTTTCATGAAGCAAGGCTCAAAGATATTCAATAACCTCATGACATTTCTCACAGGTGTAAAGCAAGACGAGTCGATAGCAGAGTTTGCACTATACAACCACAAGGTAGTAGAGGCAATGAAGAAGATGGGCGACTACGTGCGCTATTATCCATTGATGCATCAGTGGGTAGGGTTCAAGACAACATCCATTCCCGTACCACATGAGGAACGTAATGACGGAAAAGTCTCATCATATTCCATGAGAAAACGTATAGAACTGGCTGTTTCTACCTCAATAGCCTTTTCTACCAAGGCACTGCACATGATAGTATATTTCGGTATATCAATCACTTTGCTCGCTATTATCGTGGCATCATACTTGGCCATAAAATTCCTTATCACAGGCATTGACGTGAGCGGATGGTTCACCTTGTTTGTCAGTATGTGGCTCATAGCCGGTATCATGATTATGGTTATGGGCATAGTGGCTATATATATCGGAAATATATTTATGGAAGTAAAACACCGACCTACATATCTCATAGATGAAATAGTGGAATAAAAGACCCGCTCCAAACATCCCCAAGAGGAAGGGAAGAGGGGTTAAGTGAAAAGTGAAAAATACAAGTTACACTTTTGTCCTTCCCTCTTTATTCGTTTTCATTCTTCGTCTTCGTCTTCGTTAAATTAAGAATTGTAAAATATGAACTGTGCATATATACCTGAACTCTGTGCAAAACTAAAAAGCTATTTTATAAAGTTTTGGAGCAGCCCACGATGTGTATTCTGGCTTGGAATGGCTATCACCTTGCTTGCCACC
This sequence comes from Prevotellaceae bacterium UBA3849, assembly GCA_002392645.1. Lineage (GTDB taxonomy): Bacteria > Bacteroidota > Bacteroidia > Bacteroidales > Bacteroidaceae > Prevotella. Next base: position 32,396 of record DGHL01000046.1, on the reverse strand, counting down.
TCCCTTGAAGTGTTTCGTGGGCGCAACACTAACTACTTTGACTACCAAGACTCTACACGAATGTTTTGGGAAGGCATCAGTCCCTACAACATGGAGTATGCGCAGGCGCACAATATTTATTTCCTCTACACTCCGGTATTCAGTGTTATCTTTGCCCCCATATTCCTACTGCCATGGTGGCTCGGACCATACGTTTGGAACGTATGCAACTACAGTCTTTTCTCACTTGCTATAAAGACATTACCTGAACAGTACAACAAATACAAGCACTGGATATTCCTTTTCTTGCTTCCCGTAGTTTTGCAAAGTGTGTTCTGTTATCAACACAACCTGATAGTTTGCTACATCTACATATTTGCATACTCATTGCTAGAAAGGGGGAAAGGATTTTGGGCTGTGCTGCTCATCATGATTTCTGCATGCACCAAAATATATGGTGCGGCTGAATTGGCTATGCTACTGTGTTACCCGAAAACCATACGTAATATAGGCTATGCTATTCTTTGCGGTGTGACATTGCTTTGCCTGCCTTTACTCAACACTAATTTCGACAATCCCTTCATACTCTACGAACACATGTTTGACATGATAGCCAGCCATCATAGCGATACCGATTTCGTAGGCATTCTCTTCGCAAGAGGACTGAAGTCTCAGCTACTGCCTAACTACCGTATCGTACAACTCATTGTCTTCGCCTTGCTTGGCATAGCATTCTTTGCACGCTACAAGCGTTGGAAAGAGTTTGTTTTCAGAGGGCAGGTACTGGCAGTTCTTACTGGTTTTATGATAATGTTCAGCGACTGTCCTGAGACTCACACATACGTCATCGCACTACCTTTCTATGTAATGGCTTTCTGGATGCAACAAAAGCGCACCTGGCTTGACTGGACTTTATTCTGGCTCTTGGTGGTAAACTTCGGAATACTCCCTACAGACGTACTCTGTCCTGCATGGATACACAACTATATCCATGAGACTTACTGGCTTGACGTTTACACCTTCTTTTGCTGCTGGTTGCTTATAATATGGCGTGCCGTAGGTCCTGACAGACTGACAGGCAGAGCCATTGTCAGCTCAACAGCAGTCATTGTATTGCTCTCAACCCCCTCTCTTGCTCTCAACTCTCAGGCACAAACAAAACGTCCTACCACGCGCGTATATATTGTTAAAGGTATAACGTTCAAGATGAAATACGTGCAGGGCGGAACATTTACAATGGGGGCTCTAACTAAAGATAAAAATGCCGATGATGATGAAATACGTCACAAAGTATTAATAAATAGTTACTATATTGGCGAAACTGAGGTAACACAGGAACTCTGGGAGGCTGTCATGGGAAAGAATCGTTCAAAACAGAAAAGCGCAAAGTTTCCCGTGGAATATATTACTTACGATATGTGTAAGGAATTTATCAGCAAACTCAACGCTCTTACTCATTCTAATTTCCGCCTTCCTTCGGAAGCAGAATGGGAATATGCTGCAAGGGGCGGCAGGAAATCAAAAGGCTATCTATTCGCTGGAAGCGACAATCCCGATGAGGTGGCTCATACTATTCACAACACTAATAACAACGCTCACTCTGAAGTAGCCACGCTAAAGCCTAATGAATTAGGGCTTTACGATATGTCAGGAAACGTATGGGAATGGTGCGAAGACTGGTATCGCAAATCACCTACCACACAGCCTTCTTCTTCCTTCCACGTAATAAAGGGAGGAGGGTATGACTGCAGTCCGCTCTACTGCCGTTCTACAAATAGGTTTATGTATGACCAGCGCCGTCGCCGACCTGCCGTAGGTTTCCGTCTCTGTCAGACAATAATACGAAACCAATAGTCAAACGGCTTAAAGTCTGCCAAAGTAAAGTTTTCCGTGGCAGTGTCCATACGCAGCAGTGGTATGTCGCGATACATCACTGCAACAAGGGAATAAGTGCTTGGCGGTCCCATTACGTAGTCACACTCTGAGAGCATATACAAATCCTCCACGGCATTGCCCCTCATCAATATAATACGAACATTGTGCTCTGTAATATAAGATTTTATACTCTCAGCAGACAATTCACAATCATTTGTTGATAGATACACATATACCGTCTTTCCATTCATCATTCGCGCAAAAGTGTTTATGTATGAGGCATATTTAGCATCATCATAATAGTATATTCCACCACCCCACTCCTTGTAGTCACCGCGACGTATGTGTACACCTAACCTTATTTTTTCAATACATGACTCTGCCTCACATTGTTTCATGCGCTCAGCAACAGCGGCGGTATAACGCTCGTCGATTGTAAAGAGGTCGCATATCTCGCTGCGGTATTTCAGGAAGAGGTCGTACCAACGGCAGAACCATCCGCTTACTACTACGTACTTGTGGCGCAACATAATCTGCTCGGAAGCCGCAGGGTCGTCTTGCGACTTGAAGCGTGCCGTGGGCAGCAGTCGCAGTGCGGCGGCATATTTTGCCACCAGATACATACAGAAACTGGTGTAGCGTGAGTGGGTAATCTTGAAATAGGGATACTTATAGCTGAAGCGCATGGACATGACGCTGCGGTCGTGCTCACGCGCCCAGGCATATACATGGGCAAACTGCAACAGGTTGTTGCACATCTGGCTTTTATCTCTTGCAAAAATCATATTAGTCGTTTGGGGGATTAGTCGTTTAGTCGTTTGGACCTCCCTCCCTCACAGGAAGGGTTGGGGTGGGTCTGTTTATTCTCCCTCATATAGTCAGGGAATGTGAGAGTCCACCTGAACCATTTTGCATATTTGCTACGCAGAGTGTCATAGTCGGCAATCTTTCTGTAGGGCAGTCGTTTCTGTTGCCATGGGCGTAACACCTTGCGCTGTACAAAGTTACCATAGGTCTCGAACTCCGAGAAACCAGATTGCTCATTATAGTCAAGGTTGTCTGTTATGACCTGCTGCCAAGGCTTACCGCCGTGGTTACGACTCAGGGTCTCGTGCAGTTCATGCAATTGCTCCTTGTCGAACAGCATCTTGTGGTCAACGTATGACAGGTTGGCAATCTCCAGGTCCGGCATTATACGGCGTATGATATCATAGTAAGGCTGGTGGTCCTCGTAGCAGAGATAGAACACCGTCTCTTGTTTGTCGGTTAGGAATACGTGTGGATGTATCAGTACGTGGTCGGCATCAATGCATAGATAATAGCGGCATGTGCCGATGGCACCAGATAGTTTGACGAATTGCTGAAACAGCCAGCCGCTGCGATCGCTGCCGTTAGCCAATATTATCTTGAGATCCTTCGGAGCATAGCCGAAGACATCGTTCTCATTGACGAACTCCAGGTCGTTGGCGGTGCAGAAATCAATTATCTCCTTTTGAGCTGGAGCCACTATGTATATCTGCTTTATGGTGTGGCATACGCACTTCCTGACACCTTCAAGGCACAGCGGCAGAATCTTCAGGTCTTTCGCTATGATGGGTATCACCACGTCGATAGGTTCGTCTGAAGGCTTGAGTTCCGGATGCCTGCTCCATGACAGGCATCTGTATCTTAGTTTACGTAGTTCGTTTGATATTGACATAATTAATCATTTTGAAATACATAGAATATTACATCTTATATATAGGTATGACTTTTATTGTGTATCCGTTTTTCTCAATTGTGCGTTCCTCATCTGCGGTTACTATCAGCAAGTTAGAACAGTGAAGCTCTCCTGCTGCCTCTACAAGGGCATCAACTTCTCTCTTTTCAGTTTTTGCATTCGTAAGAGTATAGCTGACCTGAATAAGCTGTTTGATGTGGAAATCGTCACGTATTACAAAATCTATCTCCTTGTCGTTGCGTGAGCGATAATAGAAAAGTGTACGTTCTGTATTATAACCTCTGCGCAGCAATTCTGTGAAGACCTGATTCTCCAATAATCGTCCGATGTTCTCGCTTATGTTGAAAGCCCTGGATGTCACAAAACCATTATCTACCACATAGATCTTCTGCGCCGCTTTCTTCATTATCTTCATCTTGTTATCATAACGCATAAGGAAGAAAAACAGGAAAGGTTCATGTAGGTAGTCCATAAATTTCTTCGTGGTGGTAACACTCGAGAATCCCAATTCTGTTTTTAAGTCATTGGCACTGATAGGGTTGCAGAAGTTTGCGAGAAGATATACTGCCAAGGTGTTTAAGTCTGTAGAGTTGCGCACCTTGTGACGCTTGCAGACATCTTTCCATACGATATTGTCGAATAGTGTAAAGAGATAATTCTTGACAATGCTACGCGCCTGTACCGTTTCGGGATACCCCCCATTGTGAAGGTAGTCGTCAGCAATACTCCTGATATCGGTATTATTCCACTCTGCCACTTCCTGCATGCTGAATGGCATCATGTCTATTTGTATATAACGCCCTGTAAGCACGGTAGCCATCTCGCTGCTCAGCATCTTTGCATTGCTGCCAGTTACAATCAGATTCTTTCCTCTTCGGTAGAGTTTAGAAATCCACAAATCCCAATCGTTCAGGTTCTGAACCTCATCAAGCAGCATGTATTCATAATTAGGATAGACCTCGTCTAATATCTGCATGACGGTTTCTTCGTCCCACATAGCAAGTAATTGGTCATCATCGAAATTCAGATAGGCAAAGTTCTTGCCCTTTAGCATTAAAAGCGCATAAGTTGACTTTCCAACTCTGCGTGGACCACTGACCAGTTTAATCAGATTGTTTGCCAACAGTTCATCGGAATTGAATTTTGTCTTGCGCTCCAAATAGTGACGCTCTAACAGTTCGTCGCGCTCTTTTCGTTGATTAAGTATAACTGCTCTCATAGGAAATGATTTTGGGTGCAAAGTTACACTTTTTTATCCAATAAAACAAACTGTAGTGGATAAAAAAGTTACTTTTTTATCCACTACAGTGTTTAGACTGGATATTTCTACCTTTTATCCAAGTCATCGTAAAGTTTTTGTAAGAAAGCCTGTGCTTGTTTTACGAGTGTTTCACTATCAGTGCCAGTCTGCTGTGCTACCTTATTAGAGGTGTTATCGTAAATAATCCTTCCGCTGTCGGTGGTTATGCCTATGGCATCGGGGAAGGTGAAAAAAGCAAAGTGAGGTGCAATAGGGTCAAGCAAATCCTTGGAATAGGTGAAGTCACTATGGTCTATGCCAAGCAATGCTAGTACGGTGGCTGCGATGTCTATCTGCGAACCTATCACGTCAAGCGACTCCTGTGCGTCAGCCTTGAAGTCTTCTATGGCACCGCCAGAAAGGATGAGAGGTACACGGAAACGCCATTGCTGATAGTTGTCTGCATTAGCCGGGTGGGCACCGAGATGATCGGGCACGATAACCACAAGGGTGTTGCGCCAGCAGGGTAGGGCAGCCAGTTGATTCATGAACCTGCCAAGGCATTCGTCGGCGTATGCAAAGGCGTTAAGTTCGGGAGACGACTTTATCTTTTTATAATTTGGTACGTCAAAAGGCTCATGGCTGCTCTCTGTCATAATGCTGCGGTAGAAAGGCTTGCCGCTTCTGTCAGACTTGATGTCGGCAAGCATACGGTCAAATACCGGACCGTCGGCAACACCCCATTTGCCAGTATGCAGTTTTTTAGGGAAGTCAACATCAGACACTATGTGCTGAAAGCCAGTGCCGACGAAATACGAGCGCATGTTGCTGTAGTTGATGTCGCCACCGTAATAGAATGTGGTGGAGTAACCCTTCTGTGCCAAAGAACTGGCAATGGAAGGCAATGAAGTACTCTTGCGCGGCATGTCCATCACACTCATGGTAGGCTGTGCAGGCAGTGCGCTGTGTATTGCCACCAAAGCCCTGTCGGTGCGGAAACTGTTGGCATAGAAGTTATGGAAATGCAAGCCCTCGTCAGCCAACTTGTTCAGACAAGGAGTGACGCCGGGTATATGCATTATGGAGTCAGAGAAACTCTCAAGAGATATAAGGATGACATTATACCGCTTGGCTGTGGCGGAAGGCCTGAGTGCAGTGTGAGTCATCTTATGGAACAACGTCGTAGCCTCCTTGTCAGACATGAAGCGATATTTCGTTCCTATTTCTTCCTGATGCAATACAGATTCTATAAAACTGAATGCAGGATTGACAGCTGCATGATTCAAACGGATGTTTGTTGAGAAATAAACACTGCCGGTATGATTGGTACCCGTACCTACGCCACCACGAATAGGCAATATCAGCAATGCCGTAAGAATGAGGAGGATTAAAGAATTGAAGAATACTTTGCAAGTGAAGCGTCGCTGGGTATAGAGCGAACTATTTGGTGTCCTGTATACAGACCGATTGTCACAAGACTCAGGTTTTGATATCTTGTGAAATACATAGTATATAAATGCTGCGAGAAGAATGACAGCCACAGGAGCGCATATGAGTTGCCATGTAGTCATGCTTGCCATGGCATCGGCAGGCGAAGTCCTTAGGTACATCAAAGGTGTGCTATCAAGCGGGAACCCCCAATAGCCGTAAAGTCCTAAATTCGAAATGATAGCAAGGGAATATAGCAACGCGGTGACGATGAAATATCCATTCCAAACATATCGCAGTCCTTTTCCTTTGTACCATAATCTCACCAAAAGCATCAGCCCCGGCAACAAAGTAAGATAGCCTGCGATGGCAATGTCGAGCCTTAGTCCATGCCACATCATCGCCACACGTTCTGCCGCGCCTGCATCATTTAGCAGGGAACCATACATCAGCAGAAACGGCACCTTGCTCAAGACTCCTACCAATGTCCAAGCGAGAAATACGCAAAAAAATATTTTATAAATATTCTTCAATTCTTCAATCCTTCAATTTTTCAGTTTTTCAATTCTTCAATTCTTCTTACGCAGTGTTAGGCCGCCATGCGTTATCTTCAGCCATTCTTCCTTGGTCCGTTTCCAACGGCGATGACTCCACAACCAATATGATGGAGCGCGCTTTATCGTTGCCTCAAGCATCTTTGAGTATTCACCCGTAAGCCAGAACTGCTCACACTTCTTCGGTTCTGTGGTGATGCGTTTGTACTCAGCAATGTAATAACCACGCTTGATGCGTCGCACGTCAAGGTAATAGACGTCCATGTCGAGTTTCTGCATTATGCGCTCGGCACCGGTAAACCAAGGGGTTTCGTGATTAAGGAAATCGCTCCAATAGTAAATATTGTCCCAGAAAGGAGCCTGGTCCGCAATGAATCCTACAAGTATAGGCTTACCCTGACGACGATAATTCACCATGTATTTGATAGACTTGTCAGCAGTGATGTTAACACCGCCGAAGCGCTTACGTGTATAAAGCACCAGCTGGTCTGTAACGTAATTCTCTAACGGATGATACAGCTGCGTACACAAACACAGATTCTTGTCTATCCATAGCGGCATACTGCTGATCCATTCCCAGTTGCCGTAATGACCGAGGAATACTCCGCATGATCTTCCGTTGCGGCATGATTCTTCAAGTAGTTCTATGCCCTTGAACTTCATGCGGCGTTTCATTTCTTTCTCTGAAATAGAGAAATACTTCACGCTCTCGACAAGCAGGTCGCAGAAATGAGTGTAATAGCGTCGTTCTATCATCCAGCGCTTCCGTGAAGATAGTTCCGGGAACGACGTCTTTATGTTTTCATGCACTACCTTACGTCGGTAACGTATGATATAAAACAAAAATACTGACGCTACACTCGCCAAGCTATGCAGGAACCATAGTGGCAAGTGTGACACCAACCACCATACTCCAAAGAGAATGTAATATGCAGTCTGCTTCAGTTTATGAAATCTTTCTTTGTTATAGCTCATTACTCCATTTATTATATATATCAAAACGAGATTAAGCGGTGTTTATTGTGAAACTGAGGCTGTTTTTAAAAAAATATAAGCACTTCGCCAAAAATATCGGTAAGATTTAAGGCTTATTGAAAAAAAATATGTAAATTTGCAGAATAGAATATATTCTTACGGATGGTATCATACGATTTAAAACAGTTACAGCAAAAGATATTAGGAAACCTGAGCGTCGTACACGAAGTGTGCGAAAAGCATAACCTGCGCTATTATCTGTGGGCAGGTACCATGCTCGGTGCAGTGCGCCATAAAGGTTTCATACCATGGGATGACGACATTGACATTGCAATGCCACGCAAGGACTATGAGGCACTTATAGCGCATGCCAAAGAATGGCTGCCGGTTCCGTACGAGATAGTTTCATACGAGACAGACAGGGATAACTATCCGCTTCCATTCGCGAAACTGCAGGATGCAAGCACTACGCTTATAGAACGCTCACATTTGAGCTATCTGGGAGGTGTGTATATTGACATATTCCCACTTGATGGCATGTGCAACGGAAAACTGCGTCGCCGTTGGCACTTCATGAAATACCAATGGTATAAGAAGGCTCTGTACTTCGTACACAGGGATCCTTACCGTCATGGTCATGGTGCCAGTTCATGGTTGCCGCTGTTGTGCCGAAAGGTATATACCATGCAGGAGTTGCAGGAAAAGATGAAACGACTGCAGACAGAATTTGACTATGAAGATTCGGCTTTGGTGGTTGACCATGACGATGGCCTGAAAGGCGTGATGCCGAAGGAAATCCTTGGCACGCCGACGTTGGTGGAGTTTGAAGGACGGCAGTTCTGCGGAGTGGAACAGGCGCATACATATCTCAGCAAGAAATATGGCGAATACATGGTGATTCCAGACGGCGAGCACCAAAGACAGCATAATTTTAACTATTTGAATTTAGAAAAAGGTTACAATAATGCATAATGCATAATTCATAATTTTATTCGATGTGCAGCAGTTTAGCCACAACAACTCATTTTTATGATTCGCAATTGTTCGGTATGCAGCAGTTTAGTTGCTGCAACTCACAACTCATAACTCACCACATGTAAATGGTATCCTTCGTAACTATTAACTATAACACGGCCACGCTGACGCTTCAATGCGTACGGTCTATTTTATCTCACGCGACATTGCAAGGCAGCGAGATAATCATCGTGGACAATGCCTCTGCTGCTGATGACAGGGAAATGTTGGAGAAGTCGTTGCCAGAGGGGTGCCGGCTGATTTGCAGCAGACAGAACTTAGGCTTCGGCGCGGCAAATATGCTTGGGGCGAACTTTGCCGGGGGTGACTATCTGTGTTTCATCAACAGCGATGTATTGTTGCCGGAGGACTGCGTCACTCCTTTGACGGATTACCTCGCGGAGCATCCTGACATTGGCTGTATCACACCGCAACAGTATAATAAGGAAGGGCAGTTCGTCAGATCCTTTAATCATGAGAACGGTGTCATCACCGAGATTATACCGAAGGGATTACTGGAGAAATGTTTCCCATATCGTTATCCGTCGCGTAAGAAACTGCATAGCGAGCCTTTCACCGCACACCACATCAACGGTGCTTTTATGCTCTTTCCAGCTGACGTATTCTGGCAGTGCGGCGGGTTCGACATTAACATCTTCCTGTATGGCGAGGAATATGACGTTGCCATGCGTTTAGGGCGCATAGGCAAACGTTGTGTGGTGGATCCTACGCATAGGTTTATCCACCTGCAAGGACAAAGCGCAAGGAAAGCGAGGAGCAAGACCAAGCGCGAGGGGTATATATCAGACTTATACACATATCAAAAACATAATGGCAACTTCATGTATCTGCTCTATAAATCAGTCATCCTGTTGAAACTACTGCTACACTTTCACGACTGGTATGCCATACCCGCAATACTCTGTGGCAACACTTTGAGCCGGTCTATGCGTCATGACGTGAACATTTTCGTTAAGCCAGAAGAGCAATGACAAGCTTGCTTGATCATTGCCTTGGCGAGAAAAGGTGCATGAATATAAACATTTTCGTTAAGCCAGAAGAGCAACTATGAACTGTGAACTATGAACTGTGAACTATTTGAAAGGTGGTGGTGCATATATTTCAGGCATACACGTAAGAATAGCAAACTGGCATATTACTTACGCGGTGGGCTGATGCTGCTTACTCCGCGCTGGTTGTGCAGACTGAGGAAACAACGTCTGTTCAGGAAGTTCCAGCGAATGTCAGACAATGAGAAACACCTTATTACGGAAAGGGTAAATTATTACTGCAATCCCGTAATACCTGCCAGTATTCCGGCGGATGCACCAAGGATAGGAAAAATGACCCTGAGGCACCGTGTGAAGTTCAATGGAGGAAAGATGAACAGTGTCTATTTCTTTGACTCATACGAGTACTCACGCTGTTTCCCGAAAGACAAGCAGTGGTTATTTTTCGGAGGCGACTGCAACTATAACTTTCCGCAGCCCGTTATAACTAAAGCACGACTCATTGCTCCTAACGGCGACACTAACAACAATGTGTTGCTAAATATGGACAAGGTGCGCCACTTCACATGGATTTATGATCCATTCAAATGGGAGGAGAAGAATGGCATGGTACTTTTCCGCGGAGATGCCACGGGGAAGCCGGCGCGGCAACGTTTCATGCAGATGTGGCAGGAGCATCCTATGTGCGATATTGAGAGCACGGGCAAAATGGCACTGTATGACCACTTGAAGTATAGATATATCATGGCTCTGGAGGGATATGACGTGGCATCAAACCTTAAATGGGTGATGTCAAGCAACTCCGTGGCTGTAATGCCACGGCCTACGTGTGAGACATGGTTCATGGAGGGAAGGCTGATTCCTGGCTATCACTACATAGAGATAGCCCCCGACTTTCATGACCTGATAGAGAAGATAGAGTATTACGAGAGTCATCCCGATGAGGCGAAAGCAATAGTGCGCCATGCCCATGAGTGGGTGAGACAGTTCCAAGACAAGGAGCGTGAGGACATAATATCACTCATGGTGCTTGACAGATATTTTCAGCTGACAGGGCAGTAATATACCATTAAATTGACTGCTTTATAACGAAGGTGTTGCCAAAACATGAATGATTTTGCAACTTTTGGCAGTTTTACATACTACTAAAAATGCCAGATGATTTTTTTTACCTACGATTAGATTATAAGATTAGATTATGAAGATAGACTTTAACAGACCTTTCCTTACAGGAAAAGAGACACACTATATATATAAAGCTGTTTCGGCAGGCAAACTTTCCGGTAATGGAAAGTTTACACAACAATGCCAAAGTTTTTTTGAGAAGAAATATGGATTAAAAAAATGTATCATGACTACTTCCGGTACGGATGCACTGGAAATGGCAGCCATACTGTGTGATGTAAAGCCGGGCGACGAGGTCATTGTGCCGTCTTATACATTCGTGTCGTCTGCGCTGGCTTTCGTGCGTCAGGGGGCAAGAATAGTGTTTGCGGACAGTTGCAGCAATAATCCAAATATTGATCCTGATAGACTTGAGGCACTTATTACTCCTAAGACGAAAGTAATAGTTCCTGTTCACTATGCGGGAATAGCCTGCGACATGGACAGAATCATGGAGATAGCCGACCGTCACAATCTTTTCGTGGTGGAGGACGCAGCACAGGCTATTGACTCTTACTATAAGGACAGGCCACTCGGTGGTATAGGTCACTTCGGCTGTTTCTCTTTCCACGAGACAAAGAATGTCACAGCTGGCGGTGAGGGCGGTATGCTCTGCGTCAACGACGAGCGTTTCATTCGCCGTGCCGAGATAATATGGGAGAAGGGCACCAACCGCGCGGAGTTCTTTCGTGGCATGGTGAACAAATACGGTTGGGTGGATACCGGCTCTTCTTTCTTGCCTGCAGAGATAAACAGCGCTTTCCTCTTGGCTCAGTTGGAGAATCTCGATGACATACAATCTCGCAGGAAAGCTATATGGCAGCAGTATTACGATGGTCTGAAACCTCTTGAAGAAGATGGGTATGTAGTACTTCCACAAATTCCAGACTATGCCACAAATAACGGTCACTTGTTCTACATCGTATGTCGAAACATTGAAGAGCGTACGCGCCTCATAGAATGGATGAAAGATAAGGAAATACAACTCGCTTTCCATTATCTTAGCCTTCACAAAAGCGACTATTATACCAATGCAGAGCAAAACATGCCTGAACTACCTAACTGCGACCGCTATGCCGACTGCCTCGTAAGACTACCTATGTATTTTGAACTTTCCGACGATGATGTCAGTCTTATTATCAGTCAAACTAAAGCTTTCTTTATCTGAAGAGCAATAACAATAATATCAGGATTATTAATACCAAGGCCACGTTTGTCCAAACGAGCACCTGCATCATGTGTAGATGCTTGGCGTTTTTCATGGTCTTTATCTTCATTTTTTCTATGAAGTCTGTGTCTATCAGGGAAATTTTCAATACCTTGCATGCATCATCGTCACCGAGGATAAAGGTCAGTCTTTCAAGTGCATGGGCTATGGTACCGTCATCGGGTATCGGCTCTTCCGGAAAATCATCATATTGCAAAGGCAACGTCAGCATCTTTCTCATGTTTTCGCCACGTGCCCAAAAGAACATACCCGCTGGAAATTCCACAATAGGATAGTCTTTGTCTATATCCAAATTGACCTTACATCGTTCTATCAGTTCCTTCGCCTTTTTCTTGTTTTTTCCCCAATGAGAAGATGATGTGTCTATTATATAATTCGACGAGCATACAAACGCAACATCGTTTTGCAGAGCGTGGAATATATTAAATACCATATCCTTAGAAAACAACAAATGGTTAAGCATGTGCGAACACCATGCCTCTCCTGATTTTTTATTTTGTTTGCTCTTTTTTGTGTGTAGATGGAGTATCACGTCATACAGACTCAAATCTTTTCCAAAGGTGCATATCAGAGGACCTATGTCACGCCCTCTGTTAGGAGTACGCACAATCGTAAGCTTACCGAGATGCGTTAGTGTACGGACTTTCTCCTTTATTTTTTCTTCTTCAATGTTGGCGATATCGGGAGTCGATATATAAAGGTCGTATTTTACTTGAATATTATTCAGATAAAAACAAAACTTTGTCAGAAGATCTTCATGAAAGAGGTGCAGATGCACTGCCACCGTCATACCTTGAAATTCCTCTGCATCATAATGCTTGATATCCTCTGCTGCTATATATTTATTTATAATTTCCATCTTGTATATATATTGTCTTATACGTGAAGCTCTTGACCTCCACCTTGCTACTTATCTGCCTAATTATTATTCCACGATACCGACACATTTCATTTTCTACAACATTTTTTGTAATTTTTTTCTCTGCCACACGGACATGGGTCATTCGGTCGTGGAGTCTCTTGTGATACGTAGGGCTGGGTAGGCATGAACATATCCAGATAACTGTCATTCTCCTTGATGGACGTATTCTTGCGTATAAGGCCTTGTTTTTGTATCCATAGGGCAAGGAATTTGTCATATGTTTCATCGTGATAACTATGTCTTTACCCTCTTGCAGGATCGCTGTCAGTAATTCTATCATTCAAACAAATCATCAAGTACTATCTGATAGGGAATGTATGCGTTAGCATTCATGTTTGTTTTCAAACCGTATGTAGTGATGAACGTAACAGGTGTCGCAGCCTTGCATTTTGTGTGATGCTTGAATATCTCCACACGTCCATACGTAAGGGTGCTCCGGGCGAGAAGAACAATTTGTTTACATTCACGTCGATAGGAAGCGAAGGATCAACCAGTGGTTTACAACTGCTGCATGTCATACAGGCGCTTGTAGTAGCCGTTCCTAGCTATCAGTTCGTCGTGCTGACCGCGCTCCACTATCTCACCTTCGTAAAGTACGTATATCTCGTCTGCGTTCTTGATAGTTGACAGACGGTGGGCTATTGCTACCGTGGTGCGACTCTTCATCAGTCGCTCCAAGGCCTCTTGCACCAGTCGCTCAGACTCTGTGTCAAGGGCTGATGTTGCCTCGTCAAGTATTAAGATTGGTGGATTCTTGAGTATGGCACGGGCTATGCTTATACGCTGGCGCTGACCGCCTGACAAGCGACCGCCACGGTCACCAATCATAGTGTCATATCCGTGTTCGCTCTCCATGATGAAATCATGGGCATTGGCTATCTTTGCAGCCTCTATCACCTGCTCCATGGTCGCGTTCTCCACACCGAATGTAATGTTGTTGTAGAACGTGTCGTTAAAGAGTATTGCCTCTTGGTTTACGTTGCCTATAAGCTGGCGCAGGTCACTGATGCCAACCTCACGGATGTCCTTGCCGTCAATGAGTATCTGGCCACTGCTTACGTCATGGTAGCGTGGTATGAGGTCAACAAGCGTTGATTTGCCAGAGCCAGACTGCCCAACGAGGGCGATTGTCCTGCCTTTCTCTACGGTGAGGTTGATGTGTTTCAGCACATCGTGTCCCTCTGTATAGTGGAAACTTACGTCTTTAAGCTCCACCTTGTTGCTGAAATCGCCTATCAACTTAGGTGTGGCAATCTCTTTTATAGGATTTTCAGCCTTTAATATAAAATCGATGCGATCCATTGAGGCAAGTCCCATTGGTACCTGATACAGCGCTCTGGTGAACTCCTTCAGGGGGTTGATGACACTATAGAGTATCACCATGTAGAAGATGAAGGTGGAGGCATCGATAAGGTGTGAACCGGTAAGTATCAGCCAACCACCGAAGAGCAGCACTATCACAATGATGACGGTGCCGAGGAACTCTGACATGGGGTGAGCCAGTGACTGGCGCATACTGACGGTAACGACAGACTTGCGGTACTTGTCGTTGATTTCCTCAAAGCGTTGCGTCATTTTATGCTCGGCTATGAAGGCCTTGATGATGCGCAGGCCGCCAAGCGTCTCGTCAAGCTGTGATAGCAAATCGCCCCACAATGTCTGTGCCTCAGTGCTCTGTGCTTTTAGGCGCTTGCTTACTTGTCCCATGATGATGCCTGCCAGCGGTGCCACTACTATCACGAATACGGTGAGCTGCCAGCTAACGAATATCATTGTGGAGAAACAAACGACGATTGCTATAGGATGGCGTATCAGCATGTCGATGGAACTCGTCAGCGAACTCTCCACTTGGGCTACGTCTGCGCTCATGCGTGCAACGATGTCGCCGCGTCTTTCTGATGAGAAGAATGCAAGCGGCAGGCTGAGCACCTTTCTATATACCTCCATGCGAATGTCTTTCACTATGCCAGTGCGTAGTGGCAACATTACCGATAGAGATGCGAAATATCCCAATGTCTTCAGCGCTGTCATTATGGTAAGTCCGGCTCCCATCAGACAAAGAGTGTAGAATGCGCCGTGCTGCCCCATAAGTTCCTGCACGTAGGCATAGCCGTTGTTTACGAGCAGGTCTTTGTCAAGGGTTGACCATGTCCACTCCTTGTAGTGATAAACCTTTTGGTCTATTTGGAAGAGGATGTTTAGTATCGGAATCAATACGACGAACGAGAATACGTTCATCAGTTGTGCGTACAAGTTCAGTATGACAGACCATACGAGATATATCTTGTATGGCATGAGATACCGCTTCATTATTTGGAAAAATTGTTTCATACTTAAATGCAAAGTTACGTTTTTTTTATTAATTGACAAAAAAACTTTGTTGTTTTTTTATCTTAAAGGTTATTATGATGCTTTGTTCTTTTATATTTTAGGAAAAAAGAATACTTTTGCCGTATGAAATCTCAATAATTATTGTGTTGATGGAGAATACACCGATGAAAATAGAAAACTTCAAGGCAGAGTACTCGGAAGAAGGCTTGAAGGAAAAACTCTCGAAGATTGCGCGCAAGGCAGGTATAAAGGTAGTGTATGCCGTGCTTGTGGCATATTATGCCGTGCAGTCGGATGCTATGTCGTTGAAAGACAAGGCGAGACTGTATGGCGCATTGGGCTATTTCATACTACCGGTAGATCTTATACCTGATTCCTTGCTGGGTATGGGCTACAGTGACGATATGGCAGCCCTGATGTATGTGCTTCATGTGGTAAGCGACAATATCACCCCAGAGGTAAAGCGGAAAGCAGAGGAGCGTCTTCGTTCGTGGTTCGATGTCCCGTTTGAGGCACCGGAATTTTAGATATCAGTTGACTGGTCAAATGAAATGGCCGCACTTTCGCGTTTAAACAGACATGTGAATGCTTTTGAAAAGTAAATGTATAATGCGTAAGGTGTTAAGTGTGCAGAGTTGATATATGATAAGAAATCAACTCTTTTTGTTGTGTGTGAAAGGTAAAAAATCACAGAGATGGTTGATAATCCAAATAATTTTAGTACCTTTGCACCGCTTTTTGAATTTTTGTAGATTCAGGGCAATAGTTACACATTAATTAAATAAAACAAAATGATGAATCATTACGAAACCGTTTTCATTTTGACTCCCGTTTTGTCTGATGACCAGGCAAAGGAAACGGTCGCTAAGTTCACAAAGGTGCTGACAGACAACGGCGCTGAGATTCTGAACGAGGAGGCTTGGGGACTCAAGAAGATGGCTTATGCTATTGACAAGAAGTCAACAGGTTTCTACAACCTCGTTGAGTTCAAGGCAGAGCCAGAAGTAATCGCAACTCTCGAGACAGCTTATCGCCGTGACGAGAAGGTAATCCGTTTCATGACTGTCAAGCTTGACAAGTACGCATCTGCATATGCAGAGAAGCGTCGTAACAAGCTTGCTAAAAAAGAGGAGGCTTAAACTATGGCAGAGAACAATTCAGAAATCCGTTATCTGAACGCACCGGCAATTGACACTAAGAAGAAAAAGTATTGCCGTTTCAAGAAGAGTGGTATCAAGTACATCGACTACAAGGATCCAGAGTTCCTGAAGAAGTTCCTTAACGAGCAGGGCAAGATTCTTCCACGTCGTATCACCGGCACTTCTCTGAAGTATCAGCGTCGTGTGGCGCAGGCTGTAAAGCGTGCTCGCCAGATCGCACTGCTTCCATACGTAACCGATTTGATGAAGTAATTTAAAAAAGGAGGATTACACAATGGAAATTATACTGAAAGAAGATATCATCGGTCTTGGATACAAGAACGACATAGTAAATGTTAAGTCTGGTTACGGTCGTAACTACCTCATTCCTACAGGCAAGGCTGTCATTGCTTCTCCTTCTGCAAAGAAGGTGCTGGCTGAGA
>DGHL01000046.1:0-15319 GCA_002392645.1 Prevotellaceae bacterium UBA3849 | reverse complement strand
TGAAGCAGCAGGCTCACAAGCTCGCTGCAATCCTTGCTGCTGCAGAGAAGGAAGCTGAGAAGCTCAACGGCGTTTCTGTTGAGGTTGAGGCTAAGGTTTCTGCTACAGGTGTGCTCTATGGTTCAGTTACTTCAGCTACTGTTGCTGAGGAGCTTGCTAAGAAGGGCATTGAGGTTGACCGCAAGCGCATCGTTATGAAGGACATCAAGACCGTAGGTGAGTATGCCGCTACAGTGGTATTCCACAAGGAAGTTAAGGTTGAGATTCCTGTAACTGTACTCGCAGAGGGCAACAGCGCCGCTCAGGAGGCTGCTCCTGCAGTGGAGGAGGCTCAGGCAGAGGTTGCTGAGGCAACTGAGGCTGCAGAGTAAAAAGCATTTTAGCTGATAAGCAAAAATAAAGACAAGGTCCCGATTACCTCACTCCTACGAGTGACGGTGACTGGGACTTTTTGCTTTTTAGTACATAACAAAACCATAAAACTACTTACTTAAAGAAAGAAAAACAAAATGAAAGCATTCGTATTTCCTGGACAGGGTGCCCAGTTCACGGGTATGGGTAAGGATCTCTATGAGAGTAATCCTAAAGCAAAAGAACTTTTTGACAAGGCAAACCAGATTCTCGGTTTTGAGATTACCAAGATAATGTTTGAAGGTACAGCAGAAGAACTGAAGCAGACAAAGGTAACGCAGCCTGCTGTGTTCCTTCATTCTGTAATCTCTGCTATTTGCCTTGGTGATGATTTCGACGCAGAGATGACGGCAGGTCACTCTCTGGGTGAGTTCTCAGCCCTTGTGGCAGCAGGTGCATTGTCATTCGAAGATGGTCTGAAGCTCGTTTCAAAGCGTGCTATGGCTATGCAGAAGGCCTGTGAGGCAGCTCCGTCAACAATGGCTGCAATCATCGGATTGTCAGACGATGTGATAGAGAAAGTATGTGCAGAGGTGTCTTCAGAAGGCAACATTGTGGTGCCGGCAAACTATAACTGTCCTGGTCAGCTCGTTATCTCTGGTAACATTGACGCTGTCAATGCTGCTTGTGAGAAACTGAAAGAAGCTGGTGCAAAGCGTGCACTCGTTCTGCCTGTGGGCGGAGCGTTCCATTCTCCACTTATGCAGCCAGCCAAGGACGAGTTGCAGGCTGCCATTGAGGCAACAGAGTTCAGCAACCCACGAATCCCAGTATATCAGAATGTTGATGCAAAGGCACACACAGATGCCAACGAGATAAAGCAGAATCTCATAGCACAGCTCACAGCTCCAGTCAAGTGGACCTACGAGGTTAAGCAGATGATGGCAGACGGAGCTACAGACTTTGTTGAGTGTGGACCAGGCAAGGCCCTTCAGGGTATGATTCTGAAGATTGCCAAGGGCGTAGAAGGTATATCAATCAGCGGAATTAACTGATAGTTATACCAGTGTAAAATAATGATATCAGTAGATATATAACATATAGACAATGGTTTGCATTTAGTCGTTCAGACTAATGCAAGTCATTGTTATTTATATAATGACTTAAACAACAAATAGTGCGATACTTCTTATTATATATAACTATCCTTACCAGTATCACGGTGTCCTTTGCGCAAGGCAGCGTTACAAAGCCAAAGGCAAACGAGATAGGATTTGCCAGACATTTTGCAACGGATTATCTCGAGGCACGCGGGGTGAATGTCAGTAATATAAACTTCATACTGGAGGAATATACCGAACGGTTGTTCTTCTTTAACGATATGGCTGCCAATGCCTTTATACTCATGGCACGTGAGGAGTATGCGGATTCCTTGAGCGACAGGGTGCTTGCATTCTCAATAGGCGTACCTCACTCCAAGGCACGTGATACGGAGACCTTCATGCACTTGTTTAGCTATTACGATAAGTTGATAAGTGACATCTACAGCGGTGAACTGCCCAAAGAAAATAGATTCCAAGTGCAGCCACTGAGGATTAATCCTATGCTTTATACCATTCGTTGGACACAGTTGTCTTTAGACGGAAACTGTGTCGGACAGAATGAAGATGTGAAATATGGCTGCGGACCGGTGGCACTTGGACAGCTGATGAAGTATCATCAATGGCCGGACAAGACATCTGGCACATTCAGCTATAGAGACAAGTCTGGCAGACTGCAGAGTGTGAACATGGATGGTGTGTCTATAGATTGGACGAATATTCCTAACTATATTCTGAGAAACACCAAGAAAGACACACGCGTCAACCAACTCATGGAGATGATAGGAAAAGCAGTTAAGGCGGACTATGGTCATAATGAGACGTCTTCATCTTCATTTTATTTCAAGAGAGCCTTGGTGGAAAACTTCGGTTACTCGCCAAGGATGTATCTTGTTGACAAGCATGAAACGGATGAGACGGCAATCGTCACGTTGATACGTGAAGAACTTGAGCATGGCAGACCAGTCATACTTACAGGCGGTCACCACGTCTTTGTCTGCGACGGAGCCTATGACGACTTCCTGCATCTCAATATGGGGTGGGGCGGTTCGTATGATGGATGGTACCGCTTTCCTATAGTGAGGACGTCAACGAGTAAGTATTCTTTCATAGACACAGCCTTGCTCAATATTGCACCGCGGGAGGGTACAGGACTGACGAGAAGCATAACACTCGATGAAGCCGGAAAACTGGCAACGGTGCTGAGCGCGGAAGAGTGTGCCAACATATCCGACCTTACCATAAAAGGGAAAATCAACGGTGATGACATCAGAATCTTGCGTAGGATGGCAGGGGGTGTGGAACCGTGCGACACGTTTTCGTGGTTTGGTGTACTTGCGAGGCTCAACCTTGCAGAAGCAGAGATAGTGCGAGATACCGTGCCTTATGTCAGCACCAATTCAAGATATTATGATTTCAGCAAGAGAACCAGAGAAGATATAATAGAATATCAGATGTTTGCAAAATGCGACAATCTGGAAAGTGTGGTGCTTCCGGCAAATACGTTCTCTATAGGCAACTACGCTTTCTGGCATAATACAAGAATAAAGGAAATTACCATTCCATCGTTGGCAAAGGTTTCGGCTACCAGTTTCAGCGACTGCACTTCGTTGGAAAAGATAAGAATATGTTCGGATTCTCCTTTGCTGGAAATATTGAATGATCCAGACAAGAAAGAAAAATTATTCGCGAATTGTCATCCGGCAATAAAGGTGGATATAGACACAACCCTTGAGACACATGCAGCAGCCAAGACGAGATATGTCGAGCAGCAGGTATCGGAGAGGAAAGATTCCGCTAAGCGGTCGGAAAGGCAAGCTGGGAAAGAGTCGGACAAGCAAGGCATGAATTATCAGCAGGGGACAAAGATAATCAGCCGTTACAAGATGGTAAATGGAAAGAGAAAACTGATAAGTCGCAAGGTAGTACCTGCGGAATAAAGGTAAAAAGAAAAGTTCGGTAAATTAAATTAGAGTGATTTTTATTTGCATATTTAAAATAAAAAAAGTAACTTTGTCGCTGTAATACCCCAATGGGGATGTTAGATGGCTATACCGTACATACCTTTATAATCATAAAATAATATAACATGAACGACAAGATTCTTATTTACCAAGTCTTAACCCGTCTCTATGGCAACCGTAATGTTAACCGTAAGGAAAACGGTACGATAGAGGAGAATGGTACGGGTAAATTCAAGGACTTTAATGTAAAGACGCTGAAGCATATACGTGAGATGGGATTCTCTCATATATGGTTCACTGGTGTCATACGCCATGCCACGCAGACTGACTATACCAAATATGGAATCCCTGCGCAGCATCCTGCAGTGGTGAAGGGTAGGGCCGGCTCCCCATACGCTATATGCGACTACTACGATGTAGATCCAGACCTTGCGGTTAAGGTTGACAAGCGCATGGAGGAGTTTGAGGCAATGATAGCCCGCGCCCATAAAGCAGGGCTGAAGGTGATAATGGACTTCGTGCCAAATCATGTGGCGCGCCAATATAAGTCGGTGGTAAAGCCGAGGGGAGTGAAAGACCTCGGAGCTAATGACAATAGCAACGAAGGCTTTAATCCGCAAAACAACTTCTATTATTGTCCGGGCTGTAAGTTTGAACCGCAGTTCGATGTGCAGGGTTATGAGGAATATCCAGCAAAGTCAACAGGTAACGACCACTTTGACCCACATCCGGGAATGAACGACTGGTATGAGACGGTGAAACTCAACTATGGTGTGGATTACTATACGCATTACGGCCACTTCGATCCAATCCCTGACACATGGAACAAAATGACCGACATACTACTGTTCTGGGCAAAGAAGGGCATCGACGGTTTCCGCTGCGACATGGCAGAGATGGTGCCTGCGGCGTTCTGGGCATGGGCTACAGACAAGGTGAAATATCGTTATCCTGACATCATATTCATAGGTGAGGTGTATAATCCTGCCGAATATCGCATCTATATACACTCGGGTTTTGACTATCTGTATGACAAGGTGGGGATGTACGACACTATGCGCAACGTGATATGCGGCAATGGCAGCGCAAGTTTCATAACGGGAGCATGGCAATCTACAGACGATATATCACGCCACATGCTTTATTTCCTTGAGAATCATGATGAACAGCGTGTGGCATCCGATTTCTTTGCCGGTGATGCAAGAAAAGGCATACCGGGACTCGTGGCGTCGGTGTTGATGCGCTCTAATCCGTTTATGCTGTATGCTGCTGAGGAATACGGCGAGAAAGGCATGGACAAGGAGGGCTTCAGCGGTGTTGACGGTAGGACTACTATCTTCGACTACTGGAGCATAGATACCTTGTGCAGGGCTGCCGACGGTACACTGAGCGATGATGAGCAATATATATATACCATGCACGAGAAGGTGTTGCAGATAGCCCGTAAGGAGAAAGCCATTGACGGTGATTTCTATGACCTGATGTATGCCAACCCTTGGTCTGACAAGTTTGATAATAACCGCCTGTTTGGCTTCCTGCGCAAGAAAGACAAGGATATACTGCTTGTGGTGTGCAACTTCAGCGACCACGTGGCGGACATAGACGTCAATATACCGGCGCATGCCATGCGCACGCTGTCAATAGCGGAAAAGGCATATAAGGCAAAGGATTTGCTTACCGGAGAGCAGCAGACGTTGCAACTACAAGAAAATGGTAAGGTTAGTATGACGGTGCAGGCTTACGGGGCAAGAATATGGAAATTGTAGTGTAAAGCGATAAAAAACGAGAAACATATAGTGTTTCTCGTTTTTTTTTTGTAACTTTGCACTCGCAAATCAGAGACGTGCGCCAATCTTCGATAGACTCGCACTATTTGCTTCGTGCGCGCTCGTGCACTCGCAAATCAGAGACGTGCGCCAATCTTCGATAGACTCGCACTATTTGCTTCGTGCGCGCTCGTGCACTCGCAATGGAATAACAAACACTGCTTAAAAAATATAAGTGGGTTATGTTTACTCGCTTTGTTATATTTTCGAGTTTATGTCAATGGCATGGAGCCTGTTTGTTAGTAGCATAGAGGACTATGTTGACTATGAAACTGCCAGTATGCCATGATGAAAAGCGAAAAGACGGCGAGATGACTCAACCCATAAATAACTAATCAACTGCGGTGGGAATTAATAAGACCCATCTATAATAAATGGAAAAAGTAATACTTACTGGTGACCGTCCAACTGGTCGCCTTCACATCGGACACTACGTTGGTTCACTTCGCCGACGCGTAGAACTGCAGAACTCTGGCGAGTTCGACAAAATCTTCGTTATGATAGCCGACGCACAGGCGTTGACAGATAATTTTGATAATCCGGAGAAAGTACGTCAGAACATCATAGAGGTAGCGCTCGACTATCTCTCTGTAGGCCTTGATCCTGAGAAGACCAATATCTTCATACAGTCTGCAGTGCCAGAGCTTACCGAACTGTCGTTCTATTACATGAACCTCGTCAGCGTGCAGCGCCTTCAGCGTAATCCTACCGTAAAGACTGAGCTTGAGATGCGTAAGTTTGAGGGTGGTACACCTACAGGTTTCTTCTGCTATCCTATCTCACAGGCTGCGGATATCACACTTTTCAAGGCAACGACCGTGCCGGTAGGTGAGGACCAGAAGCCTATGCTTGAGCTGACCAACGAGATAGTGCGCCGCTTCAACCATATCTATGGCGGCGATGTTCTGGTGGAGCCAAAGATATTGCTGCCTGACAATCAGGCGTGCATGCGCCTGCCTGGTACTGACGGTAAGGCAAAGATGTCTAAGTCGCTCGGTAACTGCATATACCTTTCTGATACAGCCAAGGAACTGAAGAAGAAGGTAAATTCTATGTTTACCGACCCACAGCACCTGCAGATAGAAGACCCAGGACACCTGGAGGGCAATACGGTATTTACATATCTTGATGCTTTCTGCGAAGACAAGGACTTTGCTGAGTTCTTGCCTGAATACAAGAACCTTGACGAGATGAAGGCACACTATACGCGTGGCGGATTGGGCGACGGAACATGTAAGAAGTTCCTCTACAACGTGCTCAACTCTCGCTTTGAGCCTATTCGTGAGCGCCGTCACTACTGGGAGCAGCGCATACCTGAGGTGTATGAGATACTCCGTAAGGGTACTGAGGCTGCACGTGAGCGTGGCATACAGACACTCAACGAGGTGAAGCAGGCTATGCAGATAAACTACTTTGACGACAAGGATCTTATCGCAGAGCAGGCAAAGCGCTTCGCAACTAATTGACCCACCCCGCCCCTCCCTGTCAGGGAGGGTGTCCCAAACGACTAAACGACTAAATCATGCTTTGGATATTACTCGCATTCCTCTCAGCAACGCTGTTAGGATTCTATGACGTATTCAAGAAACAGTCACTAAAGGAGAACGCCGTCATACCGGTGCTTCTCCTTAATACTTTGTTTTCAAGTCTTATATTCGTGCCTTTTATATGGCTGTCGCATACAGGTCAGATAGCCGAAGGCTCAATGTTCTTCTGTCAGGAATACGGATGGGAAGGACATAAGTATATCATCATCAAGTCGTGCATAGTGCTTGCATCATGGTTGTTGGCATATTTCGGACTGAAGCACCTGCCGCTGACCATTGTAGGTCCTATCAATGCCACACGCCCCGTCATGGTGCTCGTGGGCGCAATGTTGATATTCGCCGAGCGACTTAATCTGTGGCAGTGGCTTGGTGTGCTCGTGGCGCTGATAGGCATAGAGTTGCTGAAGCATACAAGTAAGAAAGAGGGCATAAACTGGTTTAAGGACAAGTGGATATACTTCGTTTTCCTTGCCAATGTGCTCGGAGCTATATCAGGACTGTACGACAAGTATCTCATGGCATCGCCTGCCAACGGTGGTGTGGGACTGAACAAGATGGCGGTGCAGGGCTGGTATAACATATACCAGTTCTTCATGATGGCAGCCATGCTCGTATTGCTATGGTGGCCTACACGCAAGAAAACCACGCCGTTTCACTGGCACTGGTCTATACCGCTAATCAGCATATTCCTGTCAATGGCAGACTTCGTCTATTTCTATGCCCTCGGCATAGACGGCGCAATGATAAGTGTCGTGAGCATGGTGCGTCGTGGCAGTGTTATAGTAAGCTTCCTGTGCGGAGCCTTGATATTCCAAGAGAAGAACCTGAAGGCAAAGGCTTTCGACCTTCTCCTCGTTCTCCTCTCTATGCTCCTGCTCTATATAGGTTCAAACTGAATACTCCGTTAGGCGTGATATAGGACATTTTTGATATTTCGGGTTCGAAAAAAAGTTCGTGGAAAAAACGAAAATAGAAGAGTTTAACAGCTCTTTTATATACGAATACCGCCCTTTGAAGGTCATCAGACCTCTCAAAGGGCGGTAATTTGTATGCTTTTACGTTGCTATTTGGCTGCTTTTGTATTGTAAAGTGATAGCTTTTACGAGGTAAAAGCTATCATATTACCTTGTAAAAGCTATCATATTACATGGAAAGAAAAATACCGTTATTGAATATCAATGAGTTACAAACGCTCTGAAACTGCGCTGTACGCAATCATCTGTCAGTTTTTTTGAAATAACGCCAAGAATATGGGGTTGACGACAGTGTCGGAATAGGACAAAATAGACATTTGCCTATACGCTGACCTCAGCCTTGATGTGTGGCCACGGATCGTAGTCGGTCAGTTCAAAGTCCTCATAGCGGAAAGAGAATATGTCCTTGACGTCTGGGTTTATCAGCATCTTAGGCAGTGGGCGAGGGGTGCGCGTAAGCTGCAGCTCAGCCTGCTCAAGATGGTTGAGATATAGGTGAGTGTCGCCAGTGGTATGCACGAAGTCGCCGCACTCAAGTCCTGTGACCTGTGCCATCATCTGGAGGAGCAGGGCATAGGATGCTATATTGAATGGTACACCGAGGAATGTATCGGCGCTGCGCTGATATAGCTGCAGTGACAGTTTGCCGTCTGCCACGTAGAACTGAAACAGGCAGTGGCATGGTGGCAAAGCCATCTGTGGCACCTCTGCAGGGTTCCACGCACTTACCATTATGCGACGAGAGTCAGGATGGTTCTTAATGAGATCTACACACTGCTTAATCTGGTCGATAGTGCCACCGTTGTAGTCTGGCCATGAACGCCACTGATGTCCATATACCGGTCCCAGTTCGCCGTTCTCGTCGGCCCATTCGTTCCAGATACGCACACCGTTTTCTTGCAGGTATTTTATGTTTGTATCTCCGGCAAGGAACCACAGCAGTTCGTGTATGATAGACTTCAGGTGCAGTTTCTTGGTGGTCAGCAATGGAAAACCATCTGCCATGTTGAAGCGCATCTGATGGCCAAAGACACTCTTGGTGCCTGTGCCGGTGCGGTCGGTTTTCACTACGCCTTCCGTCGTGATTCTTTTAAGCAGGTCAAGGTATTGTTTCATGAAGATATCTTTTCTTTTTTGCAAAGTTAGCAATTATTTCTTAAACGAGCAAATAATCCGTATAAAAATAATTTTTATTTTTTTTTGTATTTTGAGCAAACTGGATAAAGGTGAAGACGGGAGACGGCAAGCACACAGGCTGGATAGAGAAGGAATGGATATGTCCTAATCCGCTGACAAATTGCAACTAAGATAAAAGACGGAGCACTGTCCTATGGTAGGAAGTGCTCCGTCTTTATTGTGCTATATAATGTTGTAATATATTATACGAGGTGTGAGATAAGATCCTCACGGTCACCTGGCAGATAGTCGATTACAGGAATCTCTACCATGGTGTAGCAAGCTGGCTGCTGCTTCATAGAGGCGCGAGCCACGTTGACAAGTACCTGGGCGGTGAGCGCAGGGTTGTTGATCTTCATATTGAACTCGAAGAGCTGGTTGTGAGTCTTGCCAGATACGCCCTTGCGTGTGAGGTTAACGCCGTGTCCAACGTCGTTGAGCGCGTCAACAGACTCAACCTGGAATACGTGAGTCTCGTCGTTAGCGAAGTAAGGGTCAGCCTTGATAGCCTTTGTAACCTCATCGAGGTTAGCACCGTCCTCAAGTTCTACATATACCATGCGGCGGTGTATGCCTTCACCTACAGGGATGGTCATAGAGAGAGCATCTTTCACGCCAGCCTTTGAGCGTACGCATACAGAGTGTCCCATAGAGCGACCAGGACCGAAGTTGGTGTAAGAAAGACCCTTTGGAGCGAGTGACTGCATCAGTGTGCGGACTACAGAGTCAGAACCTGGGTCCCAACCTGCTGCTATCACTGCCACTGCATTGTTCTTCTGGCAGATTGGCATGAGCGCACGACGATAGTCAACGATAGAGGTGTGGATGTCGAAAGAGTCAACAGTGTTGATACCCATGGCAAGGATTTTCTCTGCATACTCCTGACAAGAGCGTGTAGGAGTAGCGAGGATAGCCACGTCAACGTCCTTCAGTTCGGTGATGTCCTTAACTACCTCGTATGGTGTAAGCTCGATAGGCTTGTTCTCTGCACCGTTGCGGCGCACTACACCTGCAATCTCGAAGTCTTCGGCAGCTTCAAGTGCTTCAATGGCAAATTTGCCAATGTTGCCGTATCCTACTACGGCTGCTCTGATTTTTTTCATTTTCTTATGTTCTCTGTTTGAATTTTATATAATGTTATGGTTTGTGTTTGTGTAAATCTGAATTGTCTTTCCGCCTTTTCCGTTCGGAGCTTTGCGACGCTTTGCCCTGATATGGTAAGCAAGGCAGGGAAATGCAATTCCCTGGTGGGAATTAATAGGTCCCACCTTAGTTCTTAAAGCTGTGTATCGGTGCAGGTATGCGTCCGCCTCTGTTTACGAATCTTTCGCAACCGAATGTATTGACTGGCATTATCGGTGCATAGCCCAGTAATCCACCGAACTCTACCGTGTCGCCGACCTTCTTGCCTATTACAGGTATTATGCGCACGGCTGTAGTCTTCTGGTTTACCATGCCAATGGCGCTCTCGTCGGCTATTATGCCTGATATCGTAGCAGCAGTGGTGTCGCCAGGTATGGCAATCATGTCAAGACCTACGGAGCATACGCAGGTCATGGCCTCCAGTTTCTCAATCGTCAGTGCACCTGCTACTACGGAGTCAATCATGCCTTGGTCCTCGCTGACAGGTATGAATGCACCAGAGAGTCCTCCTACGTATGAGCTTGCCATCACGCCGCCCTTCTTTACCTGGTCGTTGAGCATGGCAAGACATGCCGTCGTGCCTGGCGCACCGGCACGCTCCACACCCATGCACTGCAGGATGTCAGCTACGGAGTCGCCTATGGCAGGCGTAGGAGCGAGTGACAGGTCGATGATGCCGAAAGGTATACCGAGACGCTTTGACGCTTCCTGAGCTACGAGCTGTCCTACGCGGGTAATCTTGAATGCAGTCTTCTTGATGGTCTCAGAGAGAGTCTCGAAGTTTGCAAGACCATCTTTGTCCATCTGCTCCAAGGCATATTTCACTACGCCAGGACCTGATACTCCGACGTTAATGATGGCATCAGCCTCAGACACGCCGTGGAAGGCGCCAGCCATGAATGGGTTATCATCAGGAGCATTGCACAATACAACGAGTTTGGCACAGCCCAGTGAGTCTTGTTCCTTGGTGTATTCAGCAGTCTGCTTTATTATTTCGCCCATGAGCCTTACCGCATCCATGTTGATGCCCGTCTTGGTAGAGCCCACATTGATGCTTGAGCATATACGCTCGGTTTCTGCCAAAGCCTGAGGTATGGAACGAATGAGAAGTTCATCGCTCTTCGTCATGCCTTTGCTTACGATGGCAGAGTAGCCGCCGAGGAAGTTCACGCCAACCTCTTTTGCAGCTTTGTCAAGGGTCTTGGCAATCTGCACGTAGTCGGCAGGAATCTTGCAGCAGGCGCTGCCAACCAACGATATAGGCGTAATGGATATGCGCTTGTTAACGATAGGTATGGCAAACTCGCGACTTATCTCTTCGCCTGTAGAAACAAGGTTGCGTGCCAGCGATGTGATTTTGCTGTATATCTTCTCACAAGTGACGTCAAGCGACTTGTCGGCGCAGTCAAGCAGGCTTATGCCCATGGTGATTGTGCGCACGTCAAGATTCTCTTGTTCGATCATCTTGTTGGTTTCAAGAACTTCAGATATATTTATCATATCAGAATTGTTAATTATGCATTAATTTAAATTCTATGCATTTTGTCAAAGATGTCCTCCAACTGGCATTTTACCTGTACTCCCATGTCGTCACCGATGGACGCCAGTTCTGTAGCTACCTGGTCAAATGCAGTGTTGCAACGTGACATGTCAACGATCATCATCATGTTGAAGTATTCCTGCACGATGGTCTGTGATATGTCGAGGATATTAATCTGGCTGTCAGCCAAGAATGTGCACACCTTGGCTATGATACCTACGGTGTCCTTGCCTACTACTGTTATGATTGCGCGTGTCATATTTAATAGAATTGAAAGTTCTTGCTTTGACTCTTCCTTCTTATCTCATCTCTCATCACCCCTCATCTTTCGACTGATTACATCGTATGTGCGGAGCTGCCGTCGAAGCAGTGGGTGCAGACCTTGCACTTTGGCAGTCCGATGGCCTCGATGATGGTCTCCAGCTTTGTAAACTTCAGGGAGTCGAGGTTCAGTCGCTTTGCTATCTCTGCCACCATAGCCTTGTATTCCGGAGAGTCGGTCGTAGCATAAGCCTTCAGTTTCTCCTCTGGTATCTGTACGTTCTCCGTCTTGTCGGCGTCAGCGAGCATGGTAGCCTCTTTGTTACCAGTTTCGAAATCCTGTATTATACGACGCGTGATAAGCTCCAGTTCGCTCTTCGATGCAGAGAAATTGATGAATGGGCATCCCCAGATAAGAGGTGGGCATGCAATGCGCATGTGTACCTCTTTTGCACCGAGTTCCTTAAGCACCTTCGTGTTTTCGCGGAGCTGTGTGCCACGCACGATGGAGTCGTCGCAGAACAGGCATCGTTTGCCTTTGAGCATAGCCTTGTTCGGAATGAGCTTCATCTTCGCTACGAAGTTGCGCGTGTTCTGGTTGGTTGGCATGAAAGAGCGCGACCATGTAGGAGTGTATTTGGATATGCAACGCTGGTAAGGCACCTTATGTCCTGCTGCATACCCCGTAGCCATGCCGAGACCTGAGTCTGGTATTCCGCCGGCATTGTCCACCTCGGTGTCATCCTCTTCACCCATGATGTATCCTGTATGGTAGCGTACGTCTTCCACGTTCTTACCCTCATAGAATGATGTAGGGAATCCGTAGTATATCCAGAGGAAAGAACATACCTGCATGTTTTTCTCTGGCTTACGCAGGGTCTCCATGCCGTCGGCGGTGAGCTTTACGATTTCGCCTGGTCCTACATAGTGTTCTATCTCGTAGCCGAGGTTAGGGAAAGCCGACGTTTCTGATGTGGCGGCCATGGCACCGTCTTTCTTGCCTATGACGATAGGAGTGCGTCCCCAGAAGTCGCGTGCGGCAATGATGCAGTTGTCTGTAAGTATGAGCATAGAGCATGAGCCCTTCACGTTGCGATATACGTTCTCGATACCTTCAACGAAGTCCTTGCCCTTTATTACCAACAGTCCGATAAGTTCGGTTGGATTGATTCTGCCAGATGAGAACTCTGA
This sequence comes from Prevotellaceae bacterium UBA3849, assembly GCA_002392645.1. GTDB lineage: Bacteria > Bacteroidota > Bacteroidia > Bacteroidales > Bacteroidaceae > Prevotella. Next base: position 2,246 of record DGHL01000046.1, on the reverse strand, counting down.
CAATACCATATTCTGGTCAAGTAGCTTCTTTGCTATCTCGTCAGCGTTGTTTATCTTGCCGACGGTAACAATGGCAAAGCGTCCGAGGTGAGAGTTCATCAGCAATGGCTGTGCATCTGTGTCAGAAATCACGCCGATGCCTTGCTCACCGAAGAACTTAGGCAGTTCTTCCTCAAACTTTGTACGGAAGTAGCTGCTCTGCAGGTTGTGTATGGAGCGTCTGAAGCCCTCTGTCTCTTTACTGTATGTAGCCATGCCGCCTCGCTTAGTGCCGAGGTGTGACTGATAGTCAATGCCGTAGAAGAGCTCCTCTACGCATCTTTCCTTCTGGATTGTGCCGAAAAAGCCGCCCATGGTTTTACTTTGTAAAAAGTTTTGAGTTATGTGTTGTGAGTTATGATTTGTTGCGTTTTACTTTGTAAAAAGTTTTGAGTTATGAATTATGAGTTGTTGCTCAGGTTCTGAGTTGCATCCTTAGAGGATACTCATAACTCTTAATTCATAACTCATAATTCATAACTCAACACTTTGAATGATTATCCGTAAATTATCTTACCGTTCTCGTCGGTGTTCTCTGGTATGAAAGACTTGTTGTACTGCTCCATACCTCTGAGTGACATACCCATGTTAGAGAATCCGCCATCGTGGAAGAGTGTCTGCATGGTTACCTTCTTCGTCAGGTCAGAGAAGAGAGTCATGCAGTAGTCGGCGCAGTCATCGGCAGTAGCATTACCAAGTGGTGACATACGGTCTGCGAAGTCGAGCATACCGTCGAATCCTTTGATACCGCCACCTGCAGTGGTCAGCGTAGGAGACTGTGATATGCAGTTTACTCTTACGCCTTTCTCGCGTCCGTAGATGTATCCGAATGAACGTGTGATGGACTCGAGCAGGGCCTTGGCGTCAGCCATATCGTTGTAACCGAAGAATGTGCGGTGGCTTGCTACGTATGTCAGCGCTACGATAGAGCCGCAGTCGGCAATGGCATCAAGCTTCTTTGCCACCTGTATCATCTTGTGGAATGATATGGCTGAGATGTCGAGCGTCTTGTCAAGGAAGTTGTAGTCGAGGTCGTCGTATGTACGTTTCTTACGCATGTTTACAGACATTGCACAAGAGTGCAGCACGAAATCAATCTTACCTCCGAGGGCCTTCTGAGCCTCAGTGAAGAGGTTCTCGAGATCTTCTACGCTTGTAGCATCGGCAGGTATCACGGCTGCTGCGTTGGTTTTCTTAGCCAGTTCGTCAAGTGTACCCATACGTATCGCTACGGCAGTGTTTGTGAGTACGATCTGTGCGCCTTCTTCAACAGCGCGTTCTGCTACTTTCCAAGCGATAGACTGATCGTTCAGCGCACCAAAGATGATGCCTCGCTTGCCTTTAAGTAAGTTGTAAGCCATTTTTGTTTTTCTATTCAGTATTTATTAAACTGAGTGCAAAATTACAATAATTCGTTGAGATACACAACAAAATTATGCAAAAAAACACATCGGCATAATAATTTATTAGTGAATTTTTGCGCAAATCATTAGTTTCGTGCAGTTCTCTATGTCTATTATATACATAATAGTTAAAATCTTAAAAATAGTTCAATTAGTAGTTTTTAATTTTGTTGTTTGAGAAAAGTTTCGTAACTTTGCAATTACATGACAGAGTATAGAATAATAGATGACTTCGCTACAGATGCAGAATCGTTGAGGCGCTTGCTTGATTCCTTGCCGCAATGGCGCAGGGAGGCTGCGCTGAAGTTTCGCCACGAGCAGGGACAGAGGGAGTGCGCTTTGTCATATAATCTGCTGAGTGAGATGCTGGGTTTTCAACCTGAATTCCGGATAGCAGAGCACGGCAAGCCATACGTTAAGATGCCATTGTGCGATGAGATGATATATTTCAATCTTTCGCATTGTAGGAAGGCGGTAGCCTGTGCGGTCAGTGACAATGAAGTGGGCATTGACGTAGAGTGCATAGGCAGGTACGGGGAACGGCTTGCACGCTACTGCATGTGCGACGAAGAGATGCAGCGCATACAGGAATCGGCAGACCCGGATGTGGAGTTCACCATGTTGTGGACACGCAAGGAGGCATTGCTGAAACTTACCGGCGAAGGTATAAACGATGACATGAAGACTTGTCTGTCGTCAGAGAGGTTGAATGGCATCGTCATTGATTGTGGATTGAACAAAGAGAAGGGCTACGCATGGAGCGTGGCGCATTATTCGGATTAGGTGGGTTCTAATAATTCCCAC
>DGHL01000117.1:12287-12654 GCA_002392645.1 Prevotellaceae bacterium UBA3849 | reverse complement strand
AGTCCGTCGGTATAGAGAAATATGGTAGAACCGTTATCGATGGTAGTTTCCTGTAGTGTGAACTGCCATTCCAGCATGATGCCGGCAGGGATGTTACTGTCAACGGGCAGCATGCCTATGCGAGTGCCATCTTCAGAGATAAGCAGCGGAGCATCGTGGCCGGCATTACAGTAGCGCATGTTGCCCGTAGGCAAATCAAGGACACCGACGAATAACGTCACGAACATATTCATATTATTATCCTCAGCAATGGTGCTGCTCAGCTGACTGACGATACGCTCGGGCTCTGACACATGCGCAGAGATGGTGCGGAACAAAGCCCTGGTGACAGCCATCACCAATGATGCCGGCACACCCTTGCCGCTGA
>DGHL01000117.1:0-12232 GCA_002392645.1 Prevotellaceae bacterium UBA3849 | reverse complement strand
CGTCGCCGATGCAGAAGAACAGTTTGTTGTCGCGTATATAGAAGTCGTAGAGGTCGCCTCCTACAGCCTTTGCCGGAGTCAGCAGTCCGAAGATGTCGATGGAGTCGCAATCGGGGTATGGCGGGAATGTCTTCGGCAACATAGCCATCTGTATGGCACGCGCAATATTCAGTTCGTTCTCAATGCGTTTCTTCTCTATATTTACGTTCTGCAGACGATTGGCATTACGTGCCGAACGCCATATTATAAAGCCAAGCAGTGCCATGCCTACGAGCATCAGCAGGAACAGATTGAATGCCACCTGCCTTAAGCCGTAGTATATCTCACGGTCTGAGCATACAACTGCCATGGACCATCCTGTGGCATCATCCATCTGAGCGTAGAACACATAGTTCTTCTCTCCCTTGTCATTGTGCACCGTTGCCTGTCCGCTGCGCCCGGCTATCATCTGACGGTTGATGTGCAGCATGGTGGTGTCCTCCATTCTCGACGTCACCTGATCTATGCTTTTGCGCATCACGAGCGTCTCTACCGGGCAAGCCATTATCTGGCCTTCACGCGACAGCAGTATGTTGTATGACGAAGGGTAGATATGTTGTGCATTGATTATCTGGGAAAGCCAGTCGAGCGACACGTCAGCGGTGAACACAGCCACTATGCGCCCCTCAGCGTTGCGTATAGGCATGCTGTATGTTGCCATCATCATCTCGCCGCCCCCCTTGTCAAAGTAAGGCTCACTCCAGTGTCCGCGCCCCGTCTGCATGGGTTTAGTGTACCACTCCATATTGTGGTATTCATACTTATCCGTGCCAAGTTGCTTGCTCTGGGTAGTGCCGTTACTTTTATATGAATAAGGTGAGAACTGCCTTCCTTTCTCCTTATAGTAATAAGGCTCAAAGGCGATGGCGCTGCCCACTATGTTCTCATTGTCAGCCAGGAGCTTTCTCGTCACCGCCAGCAGCGAGTCGGGCTGTGCCAGTCGTTGCTCCACCGACCATGCCTTGTTTGCCACAGCCACCTCAACGATGTTCTTTACGTTACGTATCTCCAGGCTCTTAGCCTTCAGTTCGCTCTCAGCCCGGTGCTCCACCTCTTTGCGTATGCCTTCCTTGGCATAGAAATACTGCACTATGCTCGTTACTTCTATCAGTACGGCAGCCGTCAGCATTATGGCTATGTTGCCCTTTGAGCGAAGGCTCTCTGGTATAAGTTTCAATGGGTTTTTCATGATATATTTCCAAATGTTTTATCTACCAACATGCAGAATTCCTTGTATGCCTCGGTGTCGGCAAGGTCGCTCAGTGCCTCTGCCAGCGCACGGTAGCGCCATGCATGTTCAGCAGGATTGCTTATAGTAAACCTCTTCCACAGTTCATCGCCCACGGCCTGATAGTCACGTGCTATGGCACGCATGTTAGACAGCTTGTCGCCTATCGTCACTATCTTCACGTCGCGGTCGGCACTGCGCAGGCGGTTGAGCGAATCCAACTTGCGCTGGTGCCACGTTTCGGCATCAGGTCCTTTCACAACCTTGTCGCTCTCAGCTTCCACCAAGCGTGCCACGCGCTCGCCAAACTCCTGCTTGAGATCTTCAAAGGTGGTCGGCGTGTCTTCTATCACGTCGTGCAGCACAGCGGCAGCCAGGAGTTCCTGGTCGCTGCTCATGGTGGCTACTATGCTGACAGCCTCCAGTGGATGTACTATGTATGGAAATCCCTTTCCTTTGCGCTCCACGCCTTTGTGGGCGTTGACGGCAAATACTATGGCGCGGTCGAGCAGTGAGGTATCAATGTTTTGTTCCATCTGCGGTCTTGTTATTAAAGGTCATATATATAATTAGGTATGTTATAGCGTCAGTTCCTTGGCATGCTTCATCAGTTCACTTGCCAGCGTGGCATTGCCTGGGTCCTCACCCCTTAACAGTTCTATCACGTGGCACAGCTCTGCCTGTCCGCCGCCTTGCTTCAGAATATACACGTAGCATAGGTTCTGCAGTCCGATGTTCTCAGAAAGGATGTCGATGTCGGTGGCCCCCAACTGTGATGCTGCCAGTTTGTAGGCATCGTCGCTATAGTCGTCAATCAATCGGTTTACGTCGCCGAGGGTCTCCAGTCCCAGTTCCTGCAACACGAGCAGGAACGACATCATCGGTGCCGGATACAGCTCTGCCTGGTTTATCCCTGCAATACGCTGATTAAGGTTGTTGAAAGGGCGTGTGTCGAGGAAATGACGGAAAGTTTCAGCGTTAAGATATACATCATCCAACTGTCCGGAAGCCTCCAGCGTCAGCATCTGACGGCGGTAGTCTGTCAGCGTGGTGCGCAGCCTGTCAAACTCCTCATCTATCAGTTCCAGCATGCCTGCCAGTCTGTTAAACTGTCGTTGATACTCGCGTGGCACCTTTACGTCACCCTTATATTTCGTATCATGATCCAGCGTGCTCCATACATGCTGCAGGGCAGTGCGCATCTGTATCTCGAATGCCAGTTCGTTGAGCATTGGCATCCTGGCATCATCAACGATGCTCTTGGGCAGACGGCAGATATAGTGCAGTGAGTTATAGCCGAAACTGTCAAGTCGATGCAGTTTGCGTTTATCTACCGACCGACTCCAGTCCACATCGAATGTCTCGCTGACTATTGCTGCAACCTTATCTACGTCAGCACCATAGAATGTTATCACGCGTAAGCCTACGATGTCGGTAACATCGTCGAGTGTATGATACTTTGTACCCTTCAACTCCAACTTGCCTGCCAGCGAGTCTGCCTCCTTAATGCGGGAGTCCATGGCTGTCGCCCTCACACGCTGTCCGTCAAGGGCTTGGCGCAATGCATCGCAAGCAAGATGCAACAAACGCTCATATAGAGGTTTGCGCTCATTGTATTGCTCCATCAGCATCTGGCTATGCAGGTCAAGTTGGTATTTCATATATCTGAATGTGAATTTGGATACAAAGATACGTAAAGTTGGTTTGATAGCAAAATTTTTTCGCTCTTTTTTTTCTTGCGGATGTGAATTATGATGGCGCGAGACTTAATTTAAAGGTGTCAGGGGGTAAATGATGTTCACTATGAATATGTTTGCCGCAAGGATGATGATATTCATCAGCAGACCTATTCGTATGAAGTCGCTGAAGCGGTAGCCGCCGGCACCATATACCAGCATGTGCGTGGGTGAGCCTATAGGTGTGGCGAAGCTGCTGCTTACGCTTATCATCAACGCGATAAGGAATGGGTATGGCTCATAGCCCAGTTTCTCTGCTGCATCATACATTATAGGGAAGAACATGGCTCCTGCCGCAGTGTTGGATATGAACTCCGTGATGAATGTGCCTACAAGACAAATTGCCGTCATCACCACTATAGGATTGCTGCCGCAAACATCCAGTATACCGAATGCAAGATGCTCGGCTATGCCTGTTTTCTGTATGGCTATGCCCAACACCACCGAACCGGCAAACACCATCAGTATGTCCCAGTTTACGGCTTTCATGGCTTGCTCCGGACTACAGCAGCGCAGCAACAGCATTGCTGCAGCAGCGAGGAAGGCACACTGCAACAGTGGTATCACGCCAAGTGCTGACAGTGTCACCATGGCTATCATAATGACGGTTGAGACAATGGTCTTGTAACCTATATTCGGTACCTGTGGTGAATCGAAGAACTGCAGCTGTGACTCCAGACGTTCTTTGTTTACCTTTGTCTTGGCAGAACATTCAAGCAACAGCGTGTCGCCTGCCTGCAGCTTCACATCGTGTGGAGTCTGCTCAATACGCTGTCCGCGACGTGCCACAGCGACCAATGCCACGTTGTTATCTTTCTCAAACGAACTGCCTCCGATGCTCTTGCCTATTAGACTACTGCCGAAGGTGACAAGCGCAGTGTGAAACTCTCTGTCATGCTCTATCTCACTAACGGAGAATACGTGATGATCAGCGTTTGCCAGTCCATGGCTCTCGCGCAACTCTAGAAGCTCGTCCACCTGACCGGCATACACCAGTCTGTCACCGCCAAATACCGGCTCATCAGCAGGTACGGGGGATATCACTTCATCAAAGTGTATCAGTTCTATAAGATTGCCACCCTTGACATTGGCAAGTCCTGCCTCTGTTATGGTCTGACCTATGTGTTTATTATCAGAAGGCACAAGCATCTCTACCGTATAATCAGACGTAGATTCAAATGCTGTCTCGGGAGCTTTCCTGTCAGGCAATAACCTGCGCATGGCTATGATGGAGAGCACACCTATGAACAGACAGAACAAGCCAGGCAGTGTAGTTGCAAGGATATTCATCGCAGTGCCTGTCTTGTCGGCATACAGTCCTGAGATAATCAGGTTAGGTGGTGTTCCTATCAGCGTACATACGCCGCCCATACCAGAGGCATAGCTCAAGGGTATCAGAAGTTTTGACGGCGCTATGCCAAGCTTCTTCGACCACATCTTCACTATGCTGACGAAAATAGTGACTACGGTGGTGTTGCTTAGAAAAGAACTCAGTGCTGCAACTGGCAACATCAGTCTTATTACGGCTTTAGAATAGCTGTCTGGTTGTCCCAACAGATGCCTTACCATCCACTGTAACACGCCAGTGTGGGTGAGTCCTGCCACTACCACGAACAACACGCCGATGATGACAACCGATGTAGAACTGAAACCCGAAAAGGCTTCTTTAGCATCAAGAACCCCCGTAACGAACAATACGGCTATTGCGCCAAGAAATGCCATATCTGCACGTAGTCTCGTAAACAACAGTACACTGAACATTGTCAGCACCGTACATATCGTAATCCATGCATAGAGATTGAAACCACAAAAAAATATAGATTCCATTTTTTTTCTTTTTCTATTAAGGTTGGTTTTGTTAATTCATCCCATCATCTTACGATTGTCTTTACTGGGAATGTGAAGTAGGTTTTAGTGAAAGGCTCATTCTTCAGCGTGAAGTGCCACCACTCGGTACTGATAGGCTTGAAGCCATGCGCCAGCATAGCCTTACGCAGTATCATGCGATTACGGAACTGCTCCGGGGTGATGCTGCGACCATCCGGCGACTTGTGGTTATCACCAGTGTATTCACCTGTCTCAGGATTGCCGCAAAAATCAGGATGACTCTCAGGACCGAACCAGTCGAATGTGCCGCCCATGTCGAGTTCCTTCTCCGTCTGCATGTCAAAGAGCGTAAGATCAACCGTAGAACCGCGTGTATGTCCGCTTTTGCTTGCAATATACCCTTGCTTGAACAGCACGCCTTTGTGCAGGTCTGGATAGAAATAAGGCTTCATCAGCGTATCATTTATGCCCTCCGCCCAGCGCACGAAGTGGTCAACGGCCTTCTGAGGTCGATAGGCATCGTATATCTTCAATCTGTAACCCTGCTGCTTTACATCGTCGCTTACAGCCTTGAGGGCCTCTGCCGCCTCACGTGTCATCAGCGCAGTAGGTTCCTCGTAGCCGTCAACGCGAGAGCCTACGAAGTTGTATGTGCTGAAATAACGTATCTCAAGTATGGCATCAGGTACTATATCTGTAAGGTTCACGAACTCGGTAGCGTCGTCTGCAGCACAGACGGTGGCAGAAGATGCACCACCAGATTTATTACTTTTGGGAGCTGCATGTGTGCCGCAAACTACAGTAAGGATGGCGGCAATCATCCACATTCTTGTTTTTTTCATGTCTTTCCTATTATTAGGTTTTATATTTTCTTTATTAATCTGTCTATGCAGGTTAAGTTGCAAGGCTTATGATGACAGCCTGTTCTGCTTTGCCTATGCTGTATTGCGACAACAACGCTGCATCGTCATTCATAGCCTTTGACAGTGTCTCAGGCAGTTGTTGTTTGTCAGCCGCCGTGAGTGTGTCGGCGTATCTTCGCAATGTGGCAGCGGTTTCCTGTACCTTGCCATTGGCAAGATATGCATAGGCTATGTTCATCGTTACGGAAAAGTCTTTCTGCACCTGCTGAATGGCAGTAAGTTTCTCTGCCACGGTCAGTGCCTGTTCCTTCCTTCCAGCATAGAGCAACGCCCATAACAGCGTGTTGGCTATACCTGTGTCGGCTGCATTCTCATAGTACAGGCGGTAGAGTTCCGCCACGGTATTTTCCGCCTTACCGTTCATCACCATTGCCATGCTGTAGTTAAGCAGGTAGGCTGAGCGCTGCGGGAACATGGTGTGCAGGGCATCGTAATAGAAGGCTGACTTTTCATAGTCGCCTATGGAATAGTATGCCCTGGCTATGCCTCTCATGCTTGGGCCATGACCGTTTTTCAGTTCAAGGCATCGTGTATAATGCTGCACTGCCGCAGTGTCGTCTCCACTCCATGCCGAGCATTTGGCATGACTGTAATGATATTCAAAACTATCATCATGGCTGAAGGCTGCAAGCAGACGTGTTGCCACGCTGCCGGCATCATCTGTGTATGGCTTCTTGGTGAGATACAGGCACATATCTTTCTTCTCGTCATCAGCAACGAGGTCTGCCACCGATGTCCACACTCCGCATTCGCTGATGTGGCTGAATGGATTATACAGCGATGCTGCAAGCGGACTGAGCCTGTAGAAGCGGTACAGATCTTGCAGATACTGCAGTCTGAGGAATGATGGCGCGGTCATATCGTCGCCTTCCGGATGCATGCCGATAGGACCGAGGTCGCCGTCTTCCATCATGGAGCGCATATTCTCTGGCAGTTGGCTTGCTACCTTTGACATGGCTATGATAAAGGAGTATTTGTCTGACTCGCAGAAAGGACCTCTGCTTGTAACGCGGTCAACAAACTTTGAGTCGGTTACGTTTGAGCCTGCTATAGCCGTAAGGTCGGGATGTGTCTTGTAGAACGGCACAAACCAGTTTACGGGCTTTTGGAAGAACGGGAAGCGTTTCATCTGACTGAAGCCCTCAAAGAATATGTCAGCCCCACCTTTCTGCATCTTCAGCATTTTCTCCACGCTCTTCTCCATGGCGTCGATGTTGCGGTTTTCTGCTTCGGGGTCATACTCGTTCGTAGCGGCGTCGTTCTGTACCACTCCGTTTGGTGTTATGTGGAATGGTTGGTTTTTCAGTATGTCAGGTATGATGTTACTCCTTATCTCCCGACTGTCGTTATCGACATTGGCGCAAGATGTCATCTGCATGTGCAGTTCAAGCGCTACGCCGTGCAGACCATCGGCGTCAGCACTCTGCAATGACTGCAGCGCTGCGGCAGACACAGCGTTGTCAGCACGTGCCGACGATATGAGGAGTCCGACGAGTGCACGTTGGCGTGTGCGTTCATCTTTGCTGTCACGATATACCGTGGCGAGGCACTGCGCCTTAAAAGGAGAGTAGTTCTCAAGCAATGATACGGTTAGTGCACTGACGAGGGTGGCTGCAACGATGCCGCTGGTGTGTACCGACGACAGGAATACAGACCACTCTTCTGCATCCTGTTGGCTCCAGTGGCTTGACGTGAGCAGTACGGTGAATGCCGTGGCGAGCGCACTGTGGCGGTCGGTTGGCGAAAGGTTGTCGTCAAGCAGTTGCGACTGCAGCGATTCTGCCGATGTATCGGTGTTGGCAAGTGCTTTATAGTATGGCTTGACATGCGGATTCTCACATAGCGTCGAGCGCACTGCGAGGTCGTAGGATATGCTACGCAGTCGGCCTACAAGGTCAGTGAACAGTTCGTTTCGACGTGGGTCACTGAATCCATCCTCCATATACTGGCACATATACTGAAACTCCGTCTTGCACGAGTCTATCCTGTCGTCAAAACCTTCGCCAGGATAGTTTGCAGCCTTGCGTTTCAGTTTGACGACAGCCTGTGTCACCAGTCCTTTGTCAAGTAGTTCGTTTACCATTGCAGTAGTTGTATGTATTTATCCTTACCGTATCGCTTTATGGAATCGTTTGCTATCTCCACGGCTTTTGCGAATGCCTTTTGCTGTTGCTTGCGTCTGGCATCTGCCATTGACTTCTTGCGGAATGCCACCACGCCGGCAGGTCCCGACTTCACACTGCCAATCACATTAGCGCCTGCCTTGCGTGCCTTCGTTGCATGGGGCTCTGGCAGCAGTGCTGCATCTACGTTGCCTGTAACGAGCATGCTGCACCTTGTCTCGAGGTCTTCCACCTGTATTATAAACACGTGCTGCCCCTTCCGCATGAGCGAGTCTATGGCGCGCTCGGCAATGCGGTGTGACTCTCCGTGGCTGTCGGCGGCTATCATCTTGTCTGCCAGTTGGTCAATGCGCTTTATTCTTGCCTTCTTTGCCGTAAGGAACTGCCACGATAGTTGTGTGCGCATACCGCTATACAGCCATGGCGTGGTGCCGTTGAGCTCGCCCATGAGCGTTGTGTCTATCACCGCGCCTTCCACGAGTGAGTCAACGAGAGCCTTGCGGCACTCCGACATGGCACGGTAGCGACGCAGGTGTACGTCTGTGCCGGCCTTGTCAAACAGTCCGAGTTCCTTTGCCACTACTATAGGCAGGCAGTCTTCCGTAGGCATCACGCCTATCTTAAGCGCCAGTGAGTCGGCACGGCGCAAGGAGTCTTTTTCTTCTTTGGTGAGGCGTTTCTTGCCATTGTCACCATCCCCGCAACCGTACGTAACGGCTACGGATATTATGATTAAAAACAGATAGAATATGCGTTTCATATATGCAAAGGTAATAATTTCTGTATAATAATCTGCATTAATAAAGACTTTTTTGCATTTAACAAAGTGTTTTTCCGCACGTTCCTTTTTTATATAAGAAAAAAATATTAATTTTGCGGTTGTATATGGCAAAAGATAAAATAGCATACGTTTGTGACAACTGCGGACAGGAATCTGCCAAGTGGATTGGCAAATGCCCGTCGTGCGGACAGTGGAACACCTTTAAGGAGATACGCATCGCCAACGATGCCGGCCAGCAGAGTGCACGCAGTGCGGCAAAGGAGGTCAGTGCGGTGCGCAGGCAGGGAATAGGCTCGCGCAGCAATGCCATGTTGCTAAAGGAAATCCCTACCAAGGAGGCACCACGCATGGACATGCATGACGAGGAACTGAACCGTGTGCTGGGCGGCGGACTGGTGCCTGGCAGCATTATCCTGTTAGGTGGCGACCCGGGCATAGGCAAGAGTACGCTGACACTGCAGACCATCATGCGTATGCCTGACCGCGACGTGCTGTATGTAAGCGGTGAGGAGAGTGCACACCAACTCAAGATGCGTGCCGAGCGCATAGAGGGAGGTAAGAACGAGAGCGTGTCGGTATTGTGCGAGACAAGCATCGAGAAGATATTCGACCAGATAAGGGAGAGTGCGCCTGACCTCGTGATAATCGACTCCATACAGACCATGGAGACCGAGACCGTTGACTCTGCACCTGGCAGCATCACCCAGATACGTGAGTGCGCCAGCGCATTGCTGCGCTTTGCCAAGGCAAGCAGCGTACCGGTAATTCTCATTGGCCATATAAATAAGGAGGGCACCATAGCCGGACCGAAGATACTGGAGCACATCGTTGACGCCGTCATTCAGTTTGAGGGCGACCGACAGGGCATCTACCGCATTCTCAGATGTATAAAAAACCGTTTCGGCTCTACATCCGAACTCGGCATATATGAGATGCTGCAAAACGGCCTTCGTCCCGTCAGCAACCCTTCAGAACTGCTGCTTAGCGATGACCGTGAGGGCATGAGCGGTATTGCCATATCGGCTGCCGTGGAGGGTATGCGACCGTTTATGATTGAGACGCAGGCATTGGTGAGCACCGCTGCCTACGGCACTCCGCAACGCTCTGCCACGGGTTTTGACCAGCGCCGTCTGAATATGCTGCTGGCTGTGCTTGAAAAGAAGGTGGGCTTCAAGCTTATTCAGAAAGATGTCTTTATTAATATTGCCGGTGGCATAAAGGTCACCGACATGGCTATGGACCTCAGTGTCATTGCCGCCGTATTCTCTTCAAACGTCGATATGCCTATAGATACGGGCTATTGCCTGTGCGGCGAGGTCGGATTGTCTGGCGAGGTCCGTCCCGTTGCGCGCATAGAGCAGCGCATAGCCGAGGCGGAGAAACTTGGTTTTACCGACATCGTGATACCAAAGCGCAGCCTCATGGCCATCAAGGGCAAGAAGTTCAGCATAAAGATTCACCCCGTAGGAAAGGTCGAGGAGGCACTGAGGATGCTGTTCGGGTAACCTGACGAACACACCTATTTTTTCTTTCCTTGTTTGCTGCGTTGGCGCTCGGCTCTTTTCTGCTCTTTCTCCTTTATGGTCAGATAGTCTGCAAAAACGAACAATCCTGCGAGTATGCCTGCGATTATACATGCTATTTTCAGCAGGAAGTTTTTAGTGTAGTCACCGTCTTGCTCCGCCAGTCTCTTTTTCTCGCCTTCAGCTACGCAGCGTTTGCCGTCAAAGACCGAGAGACGTGCCTCACCACCGCCTAACAACGCAATGAACGACAGTTTTGCATCAGGCTTAAGGGTGTCATAGTAGTATGTATAGTCAGGGCGTTTCTTCTTTATGCCGGTACCGGCGATGTTTACGTCAGAATTATTGAAGTCAAGCAGAGGCGTGTTGTCATCGAAAGACAAACTGCCGTATGCCACCTTATGCAGGTTTGGGTTGTCGTGCGTCTTACCGTCGCTACCTTCGGTACATACCGACACTGAGATGTAAACAGATTCATCCGTTGTCTTATTGTAAGGGTCTTTTGCAAGTGTGTATTTCGGGAACTGGTAGTTGTTTATCACATACATGCGTTTCTCTTGTGCTTTCACAGCCTCAATAATCTGCGCAGTAGTCGTGAGTTCGGTGAGTGAGTCAAGGCGCTCCAGATATACAGCCTCGCCTTTGTCTTGCTGTAGAGAAAAGTATTGGCAGCCGCCAAAGCAGCAGAGCGTCAGCAGTATCAGTATAATGTTTCTCGGTCTGATAAATTTCTTTTGCTGTTGGTTTTGTTTCTGTTTCATTGTTCGTTGGTTTGTTTTTAGTCTGGCATGTCAGGTGGTTTAGGTTACCTGCTCTCTGAAATTGACCACAAAGTTAACTTTTTTTTTTGAATAATACAAGTTTATGCAATATTAAATGTGTGGGGGGAGTGAAAAACACACCTACATTTGCGAACAAATGAAGCACTCATTTGCGATGCAAAATAGAGGTTAAGGAATGTTAATACGACCCCGTTGCACAACTTTTTTGGTTGTGCAACGGGGCTTTTTCGTGTAAAACGATAGCTTTTACGCTCCTATTTGTGCATTTTTGTGCCGTAAAGTGATAGCCTTTACACTGTAAAAGCTATCAAATTACAAGGTAAAAGCTATCAAATTACATTTTTATCGCCTTGTCATTTTCTTTTATAATAAAATAAATTGTTCAGTACCAATGCTTTGCTAAAAATTCAAAATCAGGCCGTTTTTCATGACAAAATCTGTCTTGCTGATTTTCATCGCAAGGATTCGCAAGTTAAATACGTTCAGGTTACAGGACGTTCCACCCTTTAAAATTTGGTCGTTTCAGAAAAAGTTAGTAACTTTGCAATTGGAACAGAACACAAGCGACTATATGGATAATAACGAACGCTACATAAACCCATATACCGATTTCGGTTTCAAGAAACTGTTCGGTACGGAGATGAACAAGGACTTGCTCATCAGTTTCCTCAATGCACTGTTTCATGGTGAGAAGGGTGAGATTACCGACGTGCAGTATCTTAACGGTGAGCACCTCGGCGAAGGCTATGGCGACCGCCGCTCAATCTTCGATGTGTATTGCATGACCGATGACGGCAGCCGCTTCATAGTAGAGATGCAGAAGGCAGAGCAGGAATATTTCAAGGACCGCAGCCTGTATTACTCCACCGCCGCCATCCGTGAGCAGGCGCCAAAGGGCAAGTGGGACTATCACCTTGACGAGGTATATACCATCGGTATTCTGAACTTCACGTTCCCTGGTGATGAATACCCATCCGACAGCTATCGCCACGAGATAAAGTTGAAGGACGTGGAGGATGACCATGTGTTCTACGATAAACTGACGTTTGTCTATCTTGAGATGCCGAAGTTTACGAAGACAGCAGACGAACTCAACGGAATGTTTGACAAGTGGATGTATGTGCTTCACAACCTTTCAAGCCTTCTTGAGCGCCCTGCGGCACTACAGGAACGTGTCTTTACGAAACTCTTTGAGCAGGCAGAGATAGCCAAGTACAATTCTTCGGAGCGTCGTCAGTATGAAGAAAGCCAGAAAGAATACTGGGATTAT
>DGHL01000078.1 GCA_002392645.1 Prevotellaceae bacterium UBA3849 | reverse complement strand
GCGAACTGTTCGCTTCTGCGGTCACATAGCCCGCTATGCCCCCTTATCAGCTAACATTTTGCCCTCGAAATAAATCCGAAAATCTGTCAAAGCTAATTTATAGAACCCACCATAAGTGATATCTTGAATATTTTTGTTCTCTATCCAAAGAAGAGATAGCAGATTGCTATGGCAGAGACGATGCCTGCAAGGTCGGCAAGCAGTCCGCATGTCACGGCGTGGCGTGTATTGCGTATGCCCACGCTGCCGAAGTACACGGCAAGGATGTAGAAGGTAGTGTCGGTGCTGCCTTGGAATATGCACGACAGTCTGCCCACGAATGAATCGGCGCCGTATGTAGTCATGGCATCTACCATCATGCCGCGTGCTCCGCTGCCAGAGAGAGGCTTCATCAGGGCAGTAGGCAGTGCACCTACGAAGTCGCTGTCCATGCCGCATGCCACTACGCACCATTTTATGCCGTCGATAAGTACGTCCATGGCACCCGATGCACGGAATATTCCTATGCCTACGAGTATAGCCACCAGATAAGGAATGATGCGCACGGCAGTCTGGAAACCTTCCTTGGCACCTTCTATGAAGGCATCATATACATTGATTTTCTTGCGCATGCCAGCCAGTATGAAACTCACGATGATAGTAAGCAGCAGGATGTTAGCCGCAGAGGTGGACACGAGGTCCATGGTATCCTTGTCCATCTGTGAGAAGCCCCAGATGATACCAGCCACGGCGGCGCACATGCCACCGAGTGTAAGCAGCAGCACACGATTGAAGATGTTGATGCGCTGATACATACATGTTATGATGGTGCCAGCCAGTGTGGCGAAGAAAGTGGCGAGCAGTATAGGTATGAACACGTCGGTAGGCTGTGCCGCACCCATCTGCGCGCGGTAAACGAGTATGCTGACAGGTATGATCGTCAGTCCCGAGGTGTTGAGCACGAGGAACATTATCATAGGGTTGGTAGCCGTCTGTCTGCATTGCTCTGCCATCTCCGGGTCTTTTACGGTGCGCTTTATTTCTTCCTCGTTCAGTTCCTGCATCTGCTCCATGGCCTTCAGTCCGAGTGGAGTGGCGGCATTGTCGAGTCCGAGCATATTGGCGGCTATGTTCATGAATATGGAGCCCGTCACAGGATGTCCCTTCGGAATGTCAGGAAAGAGCTTCGTGAAGACTGGAGACAGCAGTCGGGCTATGAAGTTTACCACGCCGCCTTTCTCGCCGATCTTCATTATGCCGAGCCACAGTGACAACACACCTGTAAGTCCCAGTGAGATTTCGAACGCCGTCTTTGAACTGTCGAATGTAGAGTTCATCATTGCCGGAAACACCTCAACATCGCCCATTACGACGAATTTAATAATTCCGACGACAAAGGCTATCAAGAAGAAAGCCACGAAAATGTAGTTAAGTACCATTTTTAGGATTTAGGGTATTTTTTTATATTAAATAATTGAAATATATAGTATTGTATCATGTGGTGAATCCCAAGGGGCATCATCTCTTCTTAGCCAGGAATTCAAAGCCGAAGCGGCAGCGTATGCAGTTTTTCTTGTCGCAGTATTCCTTCTTAAGCTGAATGAGAGCCTGAGAGTCGCCAGCCGTCGTAACCTCCAGTCCGCAGTCTTGCCACATACGTATGATCCTGTTCTCCTCAGGTTTCAGTGACTCCAGCAGGTTATATGCCCGTTCGCACAACTGCTCCTTGGCGTGGTGCCTGCCGTAGGCAAAGATGGTAGGTATGGCAGTGTTGATGATCAGCAGGTTGAGCTTGGAGCCCTTTATGCCATACAACTTTCCTATAGCCTTTACGTCCTCACATGCCAACAGTTCGCTGAGGCCAGTGCGTCGCTCATGATACATCTTGGCAAGCTGCATGAGCCTTACATGTGCAAAGTTCTGCGGACGTGTGCGCAGGTATTTCCACACAGAGGCATCCATAGGCTGCAGTCCGAACTTCGCCGCAAGGTATCTGTATTCCTTTGCATAGCGTTCGTCAACCTTGTCGAGCAGGCCAGCCTGTCCTATAAACAAAGCCTCCACCTGGAACAGGTCGTCGCGATGGTGTGCCACAGCCTGCATGGGCATGTTGCGCATCCACACATCAAAGGCATCGCCGTTGATGCTGAAACCGAAATTGCGCGCCAGTGTGGCGAAGTAGCCGTCTTCCCACGACCCGTCAAGTTCCTTTACGCGCCTGACCATGGCATTGGTCTTCTGCTCCAGTCGCTCCGTCTGCAGTGCGCTGAGCCATGAGTGAACCTTCAGCGATGGCAGTTGCGGTATTATGCTGTAGCAAGGCGGATACTGGTCGGTGCATAGCAGCGCCTCATAGTTCTCTCGCAGGTCGGAAGGTATAGGCACCTCTACCGTAGCGAGTGGTTTGCCATTGGAGTCCTCTACGTCAATGTCAGCCACCTCCACCACGTGAAGTATCACGTTGTCGTATGCAGCATCAGCGTCATGGCGGTGCCTGTACCAGTCGCTTGCCTTCAGGTGCAGCTCTATGTTGCCTACCCACATCACGCCGCCTATCTTTACCTTGGCATTGAAGAAGTCCGGACCGCTGTCGCTTCTGTTGTAGAGTCCGGGGTCTATCACCTCAACCTCTTGTCCGTCGGTGGTTCGCAGCGTGCCCAGTGGTAATAGCCGGTGCTTCCATGTATAGTGCAGAAGTTTCTCCATATAATAGCTTTTGTCACGCAAAAGTACAAATACTTTTCCATATTGCCAAACCTTTTATCTGTTTTTTGTGTTTTGCTGCGCAAAAGTTTTTTCAAAAGCCCTTTGGATAATTTTGAAAAAAGGATAGGAAAGCTATTGCTATTCCGAATTTTATTTGTAACTTTGCATGCATATAGGAGGGGTCTGACGTCCACTTCGCTTTCGTTCGGTGAGTCGTCGGCAAGTCTCCCGCCATGATCAGCCTATAGGTGGGTTCTAAAAATTCCCACGAATTAAATTAGTTAATTACATGAATAACATTATGTTATATTTTTGTTTTCTTTCGGTGCAAACTGTTAACTCCTGCGGTCACATAGCCCGCTATGCTCCCTTATCAGTTAATATTTTGCCCTCGAAACAAATTCAAAAATCTGACAGTGGGAATTATTAGAACCCACCTATAACTTTTTGTTCTTTTATTATTCGAATATAGAATGCAGCCTTTCGTTTAGGGAAAATTGTGTATAAAAGAGAAGGAG
>DGHL01000060.1 GCA_002392645.1 Prevotellaceae bacterium UBA3849 | reverse complement strand
GGAATTATTAGAACCCACCTTTAGTCTGTCGAGTGTTATACGTAAATGTCACGTGCGAAGTGCGAGGTTTCCCTACCATCTGTCCTTCATGCACGTAGGGCACTTTGCCGAGAAGGAATATGTAAGTGCGAAGGTCAGCGTAGAATAGCAGTCGGTGTTCTTAAAAGCCCCGCTGCTTTTCACCCTGTAAGGATCCTTCACTCCATCGAGCTGATCGCTCAGCGAGAAGTGCATCTGCCAATCAAGGGAGAAGTTCAGCCTGTCCTTCATACGATACTTCACTCCGAATCCTATCGGTATGTTTGCCGTCACCACGCTCTTGCTTGACTTCATCACGTCAATGGCAGAGTAGTCCCTTACTCCTCCGTTGCAGTTGGCATACGTGATGCCCACACCGAGCGACACGAACGGCGCCACCCTGCGTGCGCCCCTGTAGTCCTTTCCCGTACCATACGCCCAGAAGTTATATTCGTACGTGGCAGACAAGTCGCCCAGGGTACTGTTAAAGCTATATCCTTCTGCATCAAGGTCGGGGTAGTCCGTATTCTTTATATCGTAAGAGCCTTTTGCCTTCGTCACCATGCCCGACAACCTTACGGCTGAACGTGGATTGATAATCTTACGGAACACTACCGCACCGGCAGGCTGCACATTTCCGAAAAGCACGCTGTTGAAGTCACCATAATAGGTGGTAGCACCAACACCTGCACCGATGTCGTAGCGATACTCGCTGTCTTCCTGTGCAAGGATTTCGCCACTAAGCAGGCACAGCATAACCGCACCCACCACCTTATATATAATATGGCCACCGACTCTCAACATCCTGCAATCCTACATGCGAGTTTACTGATACAACTTAGGATAGTCAGTCCACGTCTCGCTGTTCTTGCGGCCCTTCCATACCTGTCCCTCGTTGCCGTCACCATCTGTGATGATATATATGAATCCGTTTCCGTCGCCAACAACCGTAGCAACGTTCTTGGCAGCGAAGCCCTTTGGCAAGCCCATGCCTTCCTGCTTGTGCCACGTAGCACCATGGTCAGGTGAGTAATACAGTTGTGAGAAAGCCACCGCGCTGTTGTTTATCGGATTGCCGCCAATAGCCACTATGCCGTCAGCATAATATGTGGCAGCGAGTTTCTCCATGCGTGGCAATATATATTTACGGTTGTTCCACGCCGTATTGGTGAAGAACCAACCCTGCGGAGATTCAGCATCCACCGTCTTGTTCCATACCACGGCAGTAGCGAGTGCATCGTCTTCCGCGCCGGTATATTCTATGTTTCCAACGATAGTGGCACTACCCACGCCGCTATACAGCTTCGACTCTGCCACTACGAAGTTCACATCGGCAGTAGGCAGCTTTGACGTATTGTCGTAATAGTTATTGTCGCCCATGTCATCCTCTGCCCATGTAGCGCCGTCATCTACCGACCTCATTATCTTGCCTTCCTTCGAAAGCGCATACAGCTCATTTACTATCAGCTCGTCCTCATCATTGCGATATGCACATCCGCCAAGAATCTGCGCCAGTTCGGCATTCTCTGCCACTGAAGTCCACGCGTCGCCATCTCCCGACGTATAGAGTATTCCGCCAGAGAGCAGCCAAAGACTACCGTCACAGACTGCCAAGGAGGCATCCGCATCGAGTGATGCCACACCGTTCATCTGGCAGTCGCCCCACTCCTTACCGTCGGCAGAACGCAGCATTACGGTATTGGCATCGTCAGAAGCAAGCAGATATACCACACCGTCAAGAGCCTTAGGCGTCATCTTCTTGAACGAAGCGAGCCTTGCAGCAATACTGACAGTCTGCTTGTCCCATGTAAACGAGTCGGCATACTCCTTATGCACAGCCAGGTTCACCCTATAGTCACGACTGTGTCCGCCATCCGTGGAATACACTCTCAAGATGCGCTCCTGCGAAAGGTCAACAGAGTCGGTAGAAGAATAGTACGTATATCCGTCATCGTCAATATTCTTAAACCATACGGCGCCGCCGTTATGGGTGCCAATAGTCACGAGCACGCGTGAGAGGTCGGAACCGACAGACAATGAATCTTCATTATACAGCAGGCTCCTGAACTGGTCAATGTGCACAGGGAACAACGAACCTGAGTAAGTGTATGTGTAAGTACTGTCAGTGCCATCAGACTTTGTCACCGTGCGCACGCATTTCACCTTGCCCAGTGTAAAGCTTGTGATAGCCACATCATCGTATGTAGTGTAGGTGCTGCTGCTACTGCTGCCTATACATGAGGCCAACATTCCAGCGAGAGCCATTGCCGCACCGCAAAAAAATACCTTAGACGTCATTATAACGATTCTATGATAATTGATACAAATAATAAGTGTAAATTTCGAAATCAGATGCAAAATTACGCATAATTTCCCGAAAATCCACAACTTTTCTTTTTTTATTATGATAATTATCGATTATTGAGGCATTTTTTAAGGTATCTTTGCATTTTCCGCCTCACCTTGTGCGCAATTACACCGTCTTATATGGTTTCATGCCTTTACAAACCACACGAGGTACATTCTAACTTTACACTTTGCTAACTTTTAAGGCTTTTTACTTACACTCTGATTTTTAGCAAGTTCCATTTTGGGCATTTTTACCCAAGAGCCTGTCAACTCCCGTAAAAAACGCGATTTTTTACATTACCGCCAACCGTCACATTACCAACAGATTACAAATACATCCATTCTCAACCCAAAAGTAAAAGCTATCAAATTACGATGCAAAAGCTATCATATTACAATGTAAAAGCTATCGAATTACAATGTAAAAGCTATCGAATTACAATGTAAAAGCTATCAAACTACATCGTAATTTGATAGCTTTTACATTTTCAAGGCACTTTTATATGATTCTCAAGGCACAAAATTCGCCTCGGAAGTGCATTCCTCTCTCTATTTTGAAGATTATCGTCATATTTGCATTTTTGACACTTTGCAAGGAAAATAACACTTTTTCTTTACAAAGTGTCAGAAAAAAACCAAATATTATTCTTGTCGTCTTGTCATTCTGTTTGGCCCAATGAAATCAAGCAACTTTTTCGTGGAAAGGCTCATCGCTTCGTCAGCCACAGCCTCCATAGCCTTTGCATAAGCCTGCCCCGAAGGCTTTGAATAGAAACCGATTATCCAGTCGAGGTCTGTCTCAGTAATATGACCATACATAGCAAGTATGCCCATCCTGCCAATGTTGTTGGTGATGAAATTTATAATGTTGTTAAATTCCGACCGGTTTTTCTCGTCCTTGATAGTTTCATTTATATCAAAAGCAGAAAAGGCGGTTTGCATTGCTTGCTTTAGAGGCTTGGCAAGGTCGTAAAAGCTGGTTGCTTGATTGTATTTTGCAATATACTTTCCGGTTATTCCGTCGAGCGGCAATTCCATAATCTCGCCTTGCATGATCTGTGGAACAATTGAAACAATGCTTTTAATAAAAGAGCTGTCCTGCATTGCGGAGAAAGCCTCTTTCAAGTGTTCTCTTATCTTTTGTGCTTCAGGTTCATCCTGTTCGGCGAGTATTTCATCTATTTGCTCTTCTGTCAGGTTCTCGGTAATGTGTTTGCGTGATATCTCTATGACTGATGGGAGATAATCATTTTCAAAGAAATCGTGAGCCTTCTTTTTAGCCTCTTCTTCTGAGATGCTGTCGTTTCGCATCAAAGATATTGCAATGCTATTTTCTGCTTTCTCGATATATTCCTTAGAGAATTCTTTGGCATATCCAGACCAAATAAGCTTCTCTACTTTTTCGTTGTAGCTGTCTTGCGCCATCGTTGTCACGGCGGCGCATACTATCAGCAGGAGTGCCAGGATATATTTTCTCATATATAATAGGTTGTAGCGTAATAAAAAAAGCCCAAAAGGCGTAGCCTGTAACGGCATCTCGTCTTTTGGGCTTGTATATTAATAATGACGATATTAGCACTTAGCCAGCTTGCCGTCAGAACCGAGCACATTCACAA
>DGHL01000091.1:7311-7570 GCA_002392645.1 Prevotellaceae bacterium UBA3849 | reverse complement strand
GCTAAGGCTAAGGGCAAGAAGTTTGAGTTCCCATGCGAGTGGGGCGACGACCTCGCTTCCGAGCACGAACGCTACCTCGTGGAAGAATACTTCAAGAAGCCTGTTATCATGACCGATTACCCAACAGCCATCAAGTCATTCTACATGAAGCAGAATGTGGCACAGGGCGAGGGCAGCGTAGGCTACAAGGGCTGCGTGGCTCCAGGTCCTACGATGCAGGGCACCGACGTTCTGTTCCCACAGATAGGCGAGATAATGG
>DGHL01000091.1:3706-7260 GCA_002392645.1 Prevotellaceae bacterium UBA3849 | reverse complement strand
TAGGCGAGATAATGGGCGGTTCAGTACGTGAAGAGAGCTATGACAAACTCATGGCTGAGATAGAGCGCCGTCAGATGGACACTACCCACTTGTGGTGGTATCTCGACACTCGTAAGTACGGCACATGTCCTCATGCAGGCTTCGGACTGGGTTTCGAGCGTCTCATACTCTTCGTAACGGGTATGCAGAACATTCGTGACGTGATACCATTCCCACGTACACCGAATAATGCCGAGTTCTAAAGCATAAGTATTAAACTTTGTTTAAAAATAGGTAAAAAACGGGATTTCCAAATTAAAAGTTTGGGGTTGCCGTTTTTTTGTGTAACTTTGCAGAATGTGATGCTAAAACTGTAATTATAACTAAACAATAAACATTATGAAGAAGATTCTTTCACTTGTTGCGATGCTTGTTATGGCTATGACGGCATCAGCAGCC
The DNA here is from genome assembly GCA_002392645.1 of Prevotellaceae bacterium UBA3849. GTDB lineage: Bacteria > Bacteroidota > Bacteroidia > Bacteroidales > Bacteroidaceae > Prevotella. The sequence continues at coordinate 6,822 of DGHL01000091.1, read as the reverse complement.
CTGTCCGTAAAGGAGCAGGGAGGATGGTTTGAGAGCTGCTGGATGGAGTTCAGCGGTCTCAGTAGTTCTTATGACCAGTACAATGGCTACGTGTCAGGAGACGGCGGTAGCACCTGGCAGGCTCTCGATGGCGAACTCCTGCGCTCTTACGGCTCCTATGGTCGCGTGGATGCGCTTGGTCTCGCCGTGGGTAGCTACAAGCTCAAGGTTGTTCCCGTATCGGGTGGAGTGGAGCAGTCTGCCGACCAGGTTGTTTCAGAATCCCTTGAGGTAAAGGCATTTGACCGTTCTGGTTTTGCCCATTTCAACTATACCTCTGGCGTGGGTGCATACAATGACAATGGCACCCTGAAGTCTGGCGCACGAGTGATTTATATAACAGACAAGACCGCAAAGACGGTATCTCTGGGCGTAAAGTCTGACAGCAAGGGCGGCGAGACTACCGTCACTGGTCTGCAAGCTATCGTTACCGCCTATCAGAAGGGCTTGGAGACGCGTCCTCTTTGCGTGCGCTTCATTGGCGAGGTTACCGCTGATGGCATGGACGGCTTCGATTCTTCTGGTGAGGGTCTTCAGGTAAAGGGAAAGAAGGCAGACTCAGAGCTTAACATGACCTTCGAGGGCGTAGGCAATGATGCCTTCATACACGGCTTCGGCTTCCTTATCCGTAACTCCAAGTCGGTGGAAATACGCAACCTTGGCGTTGCTACATTGATGGATGATGACATATCCCTCGATACTGACAACTCCAACATCTGGATTCACAACGTGGACGTATTCTACGGTCCTAACAAGGGCGGCGACCAGAAGAAGGGCGACGGTGCCATCGACGTGAAGGGCGACTCCAAGTTCGTCACCATCTCCTACGTTCATTTCTGGGACACAGGCAAGTCAACCATGTGTGGCATGAAGAGCGAGAGCGGTCCTAACTACATCACCTACCACCACAACTGGTTCGACCATTCCGACTCCCGCCATGCACGCATACGCACCATGTCCGTTCATATGTATAACAACTACTACGACGGCATAGCCAAGTACGGTTCAGGTGCTACCACAGGCTCTTCTGTGTTCATGGATCGCAACTACTTCCGTAACTGCTCTAAGCCTATGATGATTTCCCTGCAGGGTGCCGACACCAAGTATGGCACCGACATGAAGGACGCTCCTACATTCTCAGGTGAGGACGGCGGCATCATCAAGTCTTACGGCAACGTGATGGTTGGCTCCGTGCAATATAAGCCATACTCAGCCTCCAACAAGGTGGAGTTCGACTGCTACGAGGTATCCGACCCTAAGGCTACAGTCCCCGCTGACGTAAAGACCAAGGCAGGCGGCAATACCTACGACAACTTCGATACGAATGGTAAGATGTACGCATCATACATAGCAGACGATGCAGCCAACGTGCCGACGGTAGTGAAAGACCGCACGTGGGGCGCAGGACGCTGTCAGGGTGGCGACTTCCAGTTCACGTTCACCTCAGCCGATGATGCGAGCTATGACGTAAACAGCGCCCTTCGCAGTGCCATAGACAACTATAAGCCAACCTTCGTACAGATAATAGGCAAGGAGGGTGCAGGCACTCCGGTAGAGCCAGTTGACCCTTCCGACACACGTGCCGAGTCAACATTTGCCGTTACCTCTGCAACCTCGCTCACTCTCGACCAGGGTACGACAAGCAAGATAGAGGTGGAAAACGCAGCAGGCGCAGTGACCTATAGATCTAACAATGAAGCCATCGCAACTGTCAGCGCCGACGGCACCATCACCGCTGTTGCAGCAGGCAAGACCATGATTCAGGTAGTGGATGCAGGCTCATCATCAGTAAAGGGAGCCACCAAGTCGGTGAGCGTCACCGTAGCGGGTGTGGTAATAGACGAGGGCGACGTTACCATTCAGGCAGGCGAACTGCCCTTTGGCTATAGCGTAGATGATACAAACGAGTTTGCAAGCTACACCTACAGCGCCAATGGTCACAGTTGGGCAGGCGACAACCTGTTTAAGATGGGTAAGGCGCAGCATGAGCTCACCCTGCCAGCAGGCGTTGAGGTTACTAAGGTAGTATTCTATGGCGTATGTGATGACAATAGCAGTAAGTCACAGCTTACAGAACTTGCAGGCAAGACATTCAGCACAAACCTTGCCAACCGCAAGACCGCCTCAGAGCCAACAGTGGTGACGGCAGACAACCTGTCAGTCAGGGACAAGCTCACCTTCACCATCAAGGAGAAGAATGCAGCTGTCAAGCTCTCTCTCACCGTAGCCAAGGCTACCGCCGTAAATGGCATATCAGCCTACGGCAGCAGCGAGGAGCCCAAGGCTGTGAAGTACGTGAAGAACGGCAAGCTCATTATCGAGAATAACGGCAGGCAGTATAACGCCGCTGGTGCTCAGGTTAGGTAAATTGAAAATTGACGACCTTCCCTTCACCATCCCTTAAAGGGTGGGAGTTATAGAGGGGGTCGTATCTATAATCCAAGAATAAAACAGGCGGAAATTCCGACGAGAAGTTTGGAGTTTCCGCTTTTTTGTGTAACTTTGGATAAGTTATAATGCACTCGGCAAAAAAATAAACGAATTTATTTTGTTCTACGCTTGTTTTTTAGTAACTTTGCACCCCGAAATAGAAAAAAGGAAATTAATAACTATTATATAATTACAACAAATGAAAAAGATTTTTTTTATTCTCAGCATTATGCTGATGGGACTATGTGCACCTGTGAGTGCCGTGCAAGCCATTGATGTTACCCAGATATCAAAGGTGACATTCGACGGCGACAATGTAATTGTTACCTACAAGGATGGAACAACACCAAGCGGAACCTTTGATATGTCTGAAATAGTACTTGATTTCAGCAATGTTACAGCAGTGGAGCGTGTAGAAGCTGCCAAACCGTTTGGTATTGCCAACAAGACTATCTACAACATGCAAGGTCAGGCAGTAGGCAATGACATTTCTGCCCTTAAGAGTGGACTTTACATTGTTGAAGGTAAAAAAATAATCATTAAATAGGGAGGAGAGCTATCATGAAAAGAATATACACTATGTTCTCTATGCTCGTTCTCATGTTAGGACTGAGCTCTGTAGTAAATGCACAGACATGGAATTTCGG
>DGHL01000091.1:0-3581 GCA_002392645.1 Prevotellaceae bacterium UBA3849 | reverse complement strand
TGCAGCAGGCAGTTTTGAGTGATGCAGCCCTCGTAGCCAATGGTACAGAGTTGGAATTCTCTAAGGGTCTTACTGTCACAACGACAGCAGCTGACCAGATTCGTGTAGATGCCAAGAAGGGTTCACTTACGATGAACAATAAGAGCGCCAAGGTGAAAATTCACGGTGCTAAGGCTGGTCAGATTCTCACGGTTGTTTCACAGTCTTCTAAATCATCTGAAGCTCGTAGCATTTCTGCAACCAATATCAAAGTAACCAGCGGTTTCGGTTCTTCAGCGGGGAAGGTTACCAATGTAGGCACCGTAGAAGCCGACGGTGATATTGAGATAAGCGTGGGTGGTGGTACTTACGTTTACAGCATTAAGGTTGTTGATGAAGGTGACGACCCGGAACCGGTAGTTGTCCTTGACGATCTGTCAAATGTTTCAAGCTCACTGAAGAACCAGGCTGTCATTACTCTTAAGAACGACGAGAAGCGTTTCTATAACACCGAGACTCTGAGCAGCATCGATTTCAATGGCTCAGATGTCAAGGTCAATGTAGGCAGCAAGAACTACACTTTCAAAAACAATGTGGCAGGCATAAGCTTCCGTAAGGCAGAGAAGAACAGCGGCGATATTGACAACAAGGACGGATTGGTTGAAATCACTAAGGCTGCTGGTTGGCTTGAGACTGCTTATGTGGAGTTCAAGGACTTTGCAGGCGCAACTAACTACAACGTATATGTGAAGGGTGGACAGTATTCTGACTTTACAAAGATTGACGGTCAGCTGGTTCGTGGCTATGGCTCGTTCAACCGTGCCGACGCCCTTGGCTTGAAGGCTGGTACATACGAGATAAAGGTGGTTCCTGTCAATGGTGGTGGCGAGATGGCTTCAGCTGCCAATACCGCAACAAATATTGAGGTAAAGAACGTTAACCGTGACGGCTATGCGCACCATAATGCCACAGAAGGCATCGGGGCATACAAAAACGATGGTACTTTGAAGGACGGCGCACGCATACTCTATGTTACCAAGGATAATGCCAAGACCGTTACTCTGTCAATGAAGGTTGATAAGAATGAGGAAGTGCGCACAGGCATACAGGATATCATTCAGGCTTACGAGAAGGGTACTGAGACCCGTCCTTTGGCTATACGTATCATAGGTTGCCTGAAGAAGGCAGATATGCCAACTCTCGGAAGTTCTTCAATCGGTTTGCAGGTCAAGGGTAAGGGTCAGAAGATGAACCTCACCATTGAGGGCGTGGGTAATGACGCTACAATGCACGGCTACGGCGTACTCGTACGTAATTGTCAGTATGTGGAGTTGCGCAACTTCGCTGTCATGATGCACCCAGAGGATGGTATCAGCTTCGATACCGATAATGAGCATGTATGGGGTCACAATCTTGACATCTTCTACGGAGAGAACAAGGGTGGCGACAAGGCTAAGGGCGACGGCTCATTCGACGTGAAGGGTACATTCTATTGCTCTGTTTCTGCCAACCACTTCTGGGATGCAGGTAAGTGTAACCTCAACTCTAACGGCGATGAGGTGGACTTCGTGACTTATCACCACAACTGGTATGACCACTCAGACTCTCGTCATCCACGTGTACGTAAGTCTCAGCACCTGCATGTGTTCAATAACTACTTCGATGGAGTATCTAAGTATGGCGTAGGCTCTACCACAGGCTCTTGCATCTTCGTTGATAAGAACTACTACCGCAACTGTAAGTATCCTATGCTCATCTCTAAGCAGGGTTCTGACATCAATAATGGTGTGGGTTCTAAGGATGACACCAAGGGCACATTCTCAAGCGAGGACGGTGGTATTATCAAGGCATTCGACAACTACATTGTAGGTGCAAAGCGCTTCCAACCATATAATGCTAACGATGCTACAAACTCTGTACACTTCGATGCCTATGTGGCAATGGAACGCAACGAGAAGGTTCCTGCTACAGTCAAGACATTGCAGGGTGACACAGGTTACAACAACTTCGATACCGCAAGCGATTTCTACAACTACACTCCTGATGCTAAGGAAGAGGTGCCAAATGTAGTTACAGGCGCCTTTGGTGCAGGACGTTGTGAGCACGGTGACTTCCAGTGGACATTCGATAATTCTACTGAGGATACCAACTATGAGGTTATCAGCGAACTCTCAAATGCCCTGAAGAACTACTCTTCTAAACTTGTGAAAATCTACGGCGAGTAATCCGTGGTACTATATAAAAAGGTGGAAATTCCAAATTTGTTTTGGAGTTTCCGCTTTTTTTCGTAACTTTGCACTCTTGTAAAGGCTTTAACTATAACAAAAACATAAATCTACAATAAAAATGAAGAAACTTTTATCTATTATTGCGTGCACGCTCATGACGGCAGCCGTGAGTGCACAGACGGTTGACGGACGTAATTTCGGTATCGACGGCTTTGCTGCCTACGAGGGCACGAGCGGTCAGTGGTATCATGCAGGCGGCACTACAGGCGGTGCAGGCGGCGAGGTGGTAAAGGCAAGCAACGTAGGCGAACTGCAGGCTTATCTCCAGTCCAGCAAACCTTACATCGTGCTCGTTGACAAGGACATCGACACAGGCATCACGGCGTATGTTGACGACCTCAGCGCAGGTCACCTCTGCGACAAGCAGGACGGCTCCGAGGGTGTTGCCACCACATACGGCGAGCGCATCATGGTAGCCGATAACAAGACCCTTATAGGTATAGCTAATGCAAAAGGTGAGGCTCCTCTCTTCTCTCGCCTCACCTTCGTCATGCAGTGCACCTCTAACGTAATCATCCGCAACTGCCGCTTCACCATGCTCGGCGCACCAATCATGAAGGGCAGCAAGGAAAACAAAATCGTGGCTTGGCGCGAGGGAGCACAGAAGGAGGTTGGCGACCCCGACTGCATAGGCATACAGGCTGACGCTAAGAGTGCCAAGACTGATGCCGGAGGCCACATCTGGATAGACCACTGCGAGTTCTTCAACGGCAATACCAATGAAAAGGACCGCTACGATGGACTGATAGACTGCAAGAACAACGTGCAGTGGATAACAATCTCATATAATCTCTTCCACGATCATTGCAAGGCCTGTCTGTGGGGCAAGGGCGACACCGATGTATATGACAACTGCCGTACTATCTCCGCTCACCATAATTTCTTTAATAATGTGCATAGTCCTAACGGCAAGGAGGGTTCACGTCTGCCCTTGCAGCGTGGCGGCAACGTGCACTATATGAACAACTACCAGATAGGCTCTCTGGACGGTTGGGACCTTCGCACTAAGTCTGAGGGTTATGCCGATGCCTGCTATTTCAAGGACTGCAAGGCAGCCATTCTTCCTGACGGCGATGGCTCACTCAATATCAACACGGAGACAGGCTATGGAGTGATATATGACAACTGCTCACGCGTCATCACAGGTCACTCAGGCGTGTCATTCAAGAACGACCCATCCAAGCACGACAAGGAGTTTGCTGCCTCTACCTATGTTAAAGGCACTTGGGTTCCCACCCAGACCTGGAGCGGCTACTACGTAAACAGCCACGATAAGGCAGAGGATGTTCCCGCTATCTGCGAGAAGTATTCAGG
>DGHL01000095.1 GCA_002392645.1 Prevotellaceae bacterium UBA3849 | reverse complement strand
TAACATTTTGCCCTCGACGCTCGACCTTTGGTCGCTTGCCAGAGCAAGAACAAATTCAAAAATCTGACAGTGGGAATTATTAGAACCCACTTAAAGCATTTTGAGTAATGTACCCGTTGGACAGATGAACCGGCAGTATGGGCGTGGTATGAATACACCTATTATAATAGTAAGTATGCACAGCGCTATGACAATCCATGCAGCGGACTGCCAGATGAAAGCACTGAACAATTCGTAGTCCATCCACGCAAAGGTGATGCCAAGCCATGACAGGAGAATCAATACCGTCCACAGCAGTAGTCGGAACTTGCGCAGCATGGTCAGGGTGTTGCCTGACGGAGCCATGCGTTTACGCCACTTGTTGAGCCATTTTCCCTTAGGACGGAATGCAAGGTCTTGCGCAGAACCAAGAGGGCAGCACCATGCGCAGTAGTGCCCACGCCTGCCGAAGAGCGGGTAGAGGAATGCAACGCAGACAAGTATCAGCATTGCCAGAGACCTCAATAAGTTTGATGGATTGGATGCATAGCCTACCAGCGCAGAGTAGTTGACGAACGTACCGGTCCATAGTCCGAGGACGGCTACGTTGAGTAGCATCTGTAACAGGCGGTAGGTCTTGTTCTTGATGAATAGCGGCAGTATGGCAGCAAGCAATGCGACGATGATGGCACAAGTTTCGCCCCATCCCAAACCTTCGATGAAGTTAGAGAACCATTTTGCGGCAGCAGATTGCTGCTGCGCCTCGGCGCTGTTGGCGGCGGTCCTTAATGCAACGCTGATATTTGCCTTGATGGCCTTTGATGAGAAGGTAGCGCCTGATACGGCATCAACATTCATCTTCAGGGCCTCGTTCACTGTCTTACCTTTGTATTGCGGCAGAATCTCGCCTGTCACAGCCTCGAGAAACTCAGGAGTCTCTACGTTGCCCAACACCTCTATGCTGTCTATGCGACCGTTGCGTATGTACATCTTCAGAGGTGTAGGGCCGGCGTAGCCCTGTATGTCCTTCGTCATGTTTGTGGTATTTACCACAATGGCCTCGTCGGTGAGTATGGTGACTGCTGCCGTATCGGCAGAAACGGCGGCAGATTCGCTTTCGCAGTCCTTCTGGGATATGCCAACGGCTTTGCCGTCACGGGCAAGGGATATGCCTATGATGACCAAGACGCAGAAGATTAACGACAATATGCGTACTGTCAAGTCGTAGAGTTTGCTTTCTTTTTTCATAAGCGCAAAGGTACTAAAAAAAACATTAGTTGGCAAGCATTTAATCATAAATTGTTAGCAGGTAGGTTGTGAAATACCTAAAAATGATTAGGTGAAGTGGCTGATGGTGTTTTTAAGTGTGAAAATTTCATAATTTTAAGGTATTGCGTGGGTTTTAGAAAAGCTGTAATTTTGCACTCAGAAATCAAAGACGTGCACCAATCTCACGTGGAAATCGAATTCGAATATAATAAACTAGTTTAAGAAAAATGACAACAAAGACACTGATTACAGCCATGCTTGCCTGTGGGATAACAATGGGCGCAATGGCACAGGGAACAAACGCAAATGTTGATGGCACCACGGGTGCTACCTATCAAGTTAGGGAGAACACCGACAAAGAGAAGAAGACGGACACCAAGGACTGCAAGGCGGCAAAACTTATCGATGCGGTATCGCGCCTGCACATCGGTGGTTATGGCGAGGCGGTGATGACTCGTAACTATTACAGTCAGAGTTTTAACCGCTACAAATACCCTGAGAGATATAAGGATGATCCGAGCCACGGCCGTTTCGACCTGCCACACGTATGTCTGAACATAGGCTACGACTTTGGTAAGGGCTGGACGTTCGGCAGTGAGATAGAGTTTGAACACGGCGGTAACGGCACTGCCGTAGAGATAGAGGCTGAGGAGGCCGGAGAATACGAAGCTGAGGTAGAGAAGGGCGGCGAGGTGAACCTTGAGCAGTTCTGGATAAACAAGGAGTTCTGGGGCGGCAAGTTCAATATCAAAGCTGGTGAGATAATAGTGCCGGTAGGATATTCCAACGCCTATCATGAGCCAAACAAGTTCTTCACCGTATATCGTCCGGAAGGCGAGGCTACCATTATGCCTAACACATGGCATCAGGTAGGTCTGTCATTGTGGGGCAGACTGAAGGACTGGCGCTACGAGGTGCAGTTGCTTTCGGGCTTGAACTCAGAGAGCTTCACTGCAGAAAACTTCGCTCACTATGGTGCAACAAGTCCGTATGAGTTTAAGGTTGCAAACAACTATGCAGGCGCTTTCCGCGTAGATAACTACTCGGTCAAAGGACTGCGCATCGGACTCAGTGGCTATTACGGCTACACCTTCCGTAACACTCTGCGCACACCTGGCAGCAAGTATGAGGATGTTACGGGTGCATTGGGAATCATAGCACTTGACTTCACCCTCGACCGTTGGAACTGGATAGTACGTGGTAACGTGGACTATGCGCACTTCGCTGACGCTGACGCTATCTCTGCATACAATCAGGCTAACTGGACCCACCACAAGTATCAGGATGGTAACCCGCACCACTACACTAATATAGGTAGTAACGCCGTATGCTATGCAATTGAAGCAGGCTACAACGTGTTCTCGCAGATAAGGAAACTGCGCGAGAAGAATGAGAAGATGTATGTCTTCGGCCGCTTTGAGCACTACAACACCATGTGTTCAGGAACATACAAGTCGATGTATAAATATACTAAAAAGTATCGTTGCGCTTTCGGCGTGAACTACTCTCCTATAAAAGAGATAACATTCAAGGGCGAATACTCATACCGTTTCTTTGAAAAGCCGAAGAACAATGGTCTGACATCTGACAGTCCACTGTATGTTCAGCCATACAATAATGAGCCAAGCCTCAGCCTCAGCGTAACATACTGCGGAAAGCTTCTCTGAAAACATCCGGGCAAAAGCCGTTATAACGAAATAGCGTAATAACGGCATAACGAAATAACGAGATGGCGACATAACGACATAACGAAATAACGATATAACGAAAAAAAATAAAACAATGACAATCAAGAATCTTTCAAAGATGGCAGCCATGTCTGCCGTACTCGCAACAGGCTTCGCTTCATGTTCAAGCGACGACGAGGTAAACACAGAAATTGTTTCAGGTACTCAGACAGCGCTCGACCAGGCGTGTGCCGACTGGAAGACAGCGCGTGCAAACTGGGAGAACTCAGAGGCATTCCTCTTCGGTGCTGCGGATGTCTATTCTATCGACCCACACACCGACACATGGCCTGTTGACGCCGCAACACTGTCAAACATGCTGCGTGACAACAGCTTTATGAATGACATCGACAACAAAATCAAGACTGCCAGCGTGGGCATCCTTGGCTATCACGGCATAGAATACGTTTTGTTCCGCGAGGGCCAGCCACGTAACATCAGCCAGATTACCGAGCTGGAATACAAGTATGTATGCGCGGTGGCAAAAGACCTCTACAATGCTACCGCGACACTTGAGGCTACATGGGACTCTAAGGAAAGCAACGCTGAGCGCCATCAGATAGCACTGGATTACATCAACTCACACTACGGCGTGAACGATGAAGACGAGCAGACAGAGGAACTTGACAGCTACACCAACTTCGGCAAGGCGTTCAAGAATCCTGGCACTGGTGACTGGGAGACAGCACTTGACGCAACACTCGAGATTATTGCAGGATGCCAGGACATCATCGGTGAGGTGGGTGACTCAAAGATAGGTCTGCCTTATTCAGGTGAGGATAACTCATACATCGAGTCTCCATACGCTTACAACTCTATCATCGATTTCTACGACAACATCGTAAGCTGTAAGAACGCACTCTATGGCTCAGTAGGCGCAACAACTCCTAACACTAATTCACTCATTTACTTCTGCCTCAATGCCGGCAATGCCACATTGAAATCACAGGCAGAGACCGTACAGGCAAAGCTTGAAGCAGCACTGGCTAAAATCAATGCGATGAAGAAACCATTTGCCCTCTTCTACACAGACGCTTCATGCAAGGAGGCCATCGACGCACTCGGTGAACTGGATGATGCGCTTGATGAGATGAAGACAACTCTGAGCGCTTATGCAGGCAACGCTACAGTAGAGCAACAGTGTCAGAAGATTAACGAAAACTATGTTGACAACGTAGTGCTCGCTACATACCGCACACTGGCAGACAATGCATACAAGCTGTATCAGTCAATCCTTAAGATACAGACAAATAAGTAAAACTATAAAAACATATCACATTATGAACAAACTTTCGATCTTCGGAGTTGTTCTTATGGGCGCAACCATCAGCGTCAGTTGTTCATCAACTGACGCTGATGAACCAGTTTCATGGGAAATTGGCGATCCGACAACTACCGACTACCCTGAAGACTATTATGCCGGCGGACTGCTCGGCACTACGTCTGTCAACACGGCCAGTGCCTACGAGCAACCTACGAAAGCCGTGGAAAACACCAACATGATGACGGCCTTCAACGAGGGTGAGTATCTCTTTGAGAAGAACTATAACGACAACACCGATGGCGCCTTCCACGGACTTGGTCCTGTATATGTGCGCCGCGGCTGTCTCTACTGTCACCCTGGTTACGGTCACGGTGCACGCCAGCTGAACTACAAGGCTGACAACCATCGTAACGGTTACCTGCTCGTAATCTATGACAAGACCACCAACGCCTACATACGTTCGGTGGCAGGCATGCCTCAGACCGGTGCAGTGAAGCCTTTCAAGGCACCTGTCGACGAAGACAAGATTTCTATAGCGTGGAACGAATACACCGACGAATGGGGTAACCAGTTCCCTGACGGCGAGACCTATTCGCTCATCTACCCAGAGGTCAAGATTGACTACAGTGCCTACTATGCTCCTGTAGTGGTATCGCGCGGCGGCACCGACGTCACCCTTACCGAGGAACAGTACAACAACGAGATTGGTGTACTGCTGGAATCAACCATCGGCATCTATGGCACCGGACTGACCGACGCCATCCCTGACGACTCGATAACCAAGCAGTGGGAAAAGGAAAGCAC
>DGHL01000072.1 GCA_002392645.1 Prevotellaceae bacterium UBA3849 | reverse complement strand
TCAGATGCTTCAAGAGTGTGAAATTTCGTTAACGCAGAATGGGAAAAATGTTAAATCTTTTGCGTACATATATATAAATGTGTAACTTTGCATGACTTCTTGAGCATTTTTCAGTATGAAAGGAGTTCAGCGCATTGAATTATTAAGGATAAATTACAAAACGCAAGATAAAAGCTATGACCAAGCTTATGACCAAATTTTACTTACCAAAGTTTAACATCGTAAAACCAACCAGTTCACTATGCCGCTTTGTGGCAGTGTTGCTCATGTCCCTCAGCGTTTTTTCTTACGCGCAGGCGGACACAAGCGTATGGGACGGAACGTATGACAAACCTGCCAACGGAACAGCTGCTCCCAATGCTTTGCAGCTTGGCAACTACTTCGGTGGTTCAGGTACCGAGGCTGACCCTTACACCATCCGCAGTGCGAAGGAGTTTGCCACGCTGGGTTACCTTGCCGGTCATGTCTTCACTGGAAGCAACAACTTCTACGGCTACTTCAAGCTGACCACCGACATCGACCTCGACGGTGACAACGGTCGTGAGTGGATATTCGGTGAGGGACGCAACCAGAGTCTTCAGGCTGTGTTCGATGGTGATGGTCACACCATCAGCGACATGAAGATCGTGGTAAGGAGTACCGACAACCCTTCAAATGCCAACAACCAGTATCGCTACGGTCTGTTCTGCGCCATCCGTGGTACCAGTTCCAAGCGTGCAGTAATGAAGAATTTCACCCTCAAGGATCCGGTGGTGGAGATAGAGAGCGTGCACAGCTCCAACGACCACATGATAGGCTTCCTCATGGGTAATGTCCACATATACTCAAGCTTTGAGAACATCAAGATTGACAGTCCTGTCATGCGCTTCAATGCGAGTCAGCTGTCTAACTGGTACACCAGTACCGGCATTGCCTACAGCCAGAACAACTGCGCCATGCGTGTCAACAACATCGTGGTGAAGAATCCTACGGTGACTTCTACCGGTACGCTGACCTACCGCACGGGCAACTCCAACGTGCGCTTCTTCTTCGGTGGCGCAGTGGGCTATATGTATAGCAGCAATAACAACACCACTACCATAAGCACGGCAGACAACTGCAGCGTGACGGGTGCCAACATCAACTTCACCGCCTACACCCCCGACGTAGTGGGCAACTATGCCCGCAACCTCTTTATGGTGGGCGGTGTCATTGGTGTCAACGTTATCCCCCACAAATACAACGAGAACCTCTACTTCTCAGGCAAGGTGTTTGCTCCGTTTGCCGTCGTGGCACCATGTCTTGCTTCCACGCAGGACGACAAACCAAACTATGAGCACCTCATCAACTACTATGGCGGTGAGGCTGAGAGCAACACCGACGAGGTGGAGCGCAGCGCCTCTTCCACTTGGCACTATGGCGACTACAAGATAGGACTGTATTACACTCTTGGCACGCCGACGCAGGAATCTGGTGACAATTACTATGTCCCTGCTGACGGTACGTATGGCAGTGCCAAGCGCTATGTCAACTACAAGGCTTCCGATGTAGAGACTATTGACGGCTTGAAGTATATCGCAGCCAACAAGCTCCTGCGCCACAACCGTTTCCAGGGCACGCCGCGCCGCAGCTCTACCGTGCTGTGGTGGGCAGAGCGCAACAGCGGCACGACGGACAACAAGGCTTCAGTGGCTCCTTCCACAGTATCTGACTGGAGGCTCGGCGAGCAGTTTATGTTCCCAGAGTACAACAAGAACATCACCTCATTCCCATGGTACTATATGTACTACGGTCAGGGAGTCAACCGCGACACCAAGTACCTCGCTTCTGCTGCGGCAACCAGTTACGAGACGGCAGTCGAGAAGAACGTGGAGACCGCCATGGGCAAGACGGGTGCCAAGAAGATAACCCTCACGCTTACCGACAACAACAAGGGACAGCGCGGCTTCGCTGCCCATGAGTTCGCGGTGGAGGCAACTGGTACCGACGCTGACGACATCAGCTCATACCAGTGGTATGTAGATGGTACCGACAAGGGCGCTGGCACTACCAAGTCTGTTGACCCGAGCTTCAGCTATACGCAGGGCTACCAGAACGGTACCAGCGTCATAGTACAGGCACTCGACGTCAGTAGCAACATCCTTGCGCAGGCTGTCAGCTACATCCCCGTGGCACGTCTCGACTTCAAGGGGTCAGAAAGTGTAGGCACCAAGACTACTGGTGTCCATACCTACACGTATGATGCGGGTACAAAGGAACACCCGTACCTTATTAAAGATGAGAAGGACCTGCGACTGATGTCTGAGCAGATGAAGCAGACTACCAGCATGCGTCAGGAGTTCATACACTTCTCTTCAGGTCTCAACAGCGGTAACGCATGTTATTACCGTGATATGGTGCAGAACGTGGCAACCAATTCCCAGATAAGCTACAACCAGGCTTACTATGAGTTGGCTGCAAACATCACGCTCAACACCTCTTACAACTTCACGCCTATCGGTCCCATAAGCTATCCGATATACTACAGCGACGGTAACCATGGCACCTACAACAACAATTTCACCTTCGCAGGTGTGTTCGACGGCAAGGGCTACAAGATTTCAGGTCTCCGCCAGACATGGGCAGCAGGGTATGCCAATGATAACGTGAATAGCGTTTGGGGACTCTTCAGCGTCATAGGTAGCCCCAACCAATATTATAAGGTGGGCGAGACTACGGCAACCAATGCTGCCGTGCGCAACCTCATCATTGACGATGCCGTCTTCACCCACAAGACAGACAACACCTCTTTCTATTATAACAACGGCAGTGCAACCTCAAAGGCTAACAACTGTTATATAGGTCCGCTCGCTGGCATTGCTGGCAACTACTCTACCATAGAGAATATCTCTGTAACCAACAGTAAGATTACCGATGACGGCTCTTCCACTTACAAGCTTGCCGCCAAGCGCTTGTCCATCGGTGGTGTCGTAGGTCGTGCTACGGCAGGTATTACTAATGATAATAGCACGCTTGCCGATGCCAAAATGCATTATCTGTCTTCCGATGCCGACATCGATATACAAAAAGCCGAGTTCAGTGTTACCAACAATGCTCAGCATATGCAAAAGTTCAACGTTGGCGGTATTGTGGGTAGCTTACATTCCAATGCAGCGCAGAACACCGTACCTTTCCCACGTCCGTCTGTATATACAGGTAGGATACGTGCACGCAATGCCATGGCGGGTCCTATCTTCGGCTATGTCTCTTGGAACGGCTTTGCAGGCGAAAACTTCCGCATGATGGCAGCCCACTATACGGGCAATACCTCAGCCACCGCAAATTTCGATGCTACGGGCATGTACTATAGTAACTTCGATATCTATACCGAGAGTTCTAAACAAAATTACGGCGGAACGAACTATACGGCAGGTTACAAGAGAATCACTGAGACATACCCACCCGTAACATCTAACTTCGGTTACCGCAGCATAAAGGAGACGCCGTCGTTCCCAGATCCTAACAGCGGCACGAACTCAGATGCCACGGCGGGTAATTACGCCAGTGACGGCGAACTCTATGAGTATCAGGGTGCCAATGCGGGTAACTTTGCTGAAGCAGCCAGCACCGATGTTACCGATGCCTTTAACGACTATTCCACCCTTACCGACGACCAACAGCTGCTCATCAAGGACTACAAGTGGAACTGGGACTCTGATACAGGCTCTAATGTGGGAGGTGCTCGTCCTATTGTCAAGATAGGCGAAACTACCGGCCTTTTCGTAGTTGCTAAGGATACATACACAGGTACTTCGCTCACGGAGGGTCATGTACTCACGGCAACCATCAACACAGCTTCTACAGGTACGCGTGAATATCAATGGTTCAAAAAAGTGAGGGTTGCTGACGCAGATACCGAGCAGGCTCTTACAGAAGTGTTAACAGAAAACACCTATACCGCAACCCCATCAATCCACAACCAGTATATCTTCTGTAGGGCTTATATAGGCAGAGGAACTGAAAGTGCAGGCACTGCGGACTCAGAGGTTCTCCTTATTCCAAAGACCGACGAGATTACTGCCTCTGCCGACAAGACTGGTAGTGAACATGACTGGACTATGCAGGCTAAACTGTCACTCAGCCCTACCACTTCTGCTACGACAGCTACTCTCACGGATGCTGGTTTCGGAGTAACCTACCAGTGGTATAAGGGCAGCGTGTCAAATGCAACCAAATCTACAGAGACGGGTAATACTACTGCTGAGCTCAGCGTTACAACAGACGAGACCACAGTACGCTACTGTGTCATCACGGTTGTTGACAATACTGTACCGAGTACCTACCGCGAAGCTAACACATGGCAGTTCACCGTCAGCAAGTTGCCAGCAAATGTGATGGTGATATACCTTGACCCGAGCAACTCTACGGGTTCAGCCAGTGATGACAATGACGGTAAGGATAAAGCCCATCCTGTAGTATCTTGGCACAAGGCTTACTCTCAGCTCGTTGATGGTGTTACTTGGGATGACAACATCATCGTCCTGATGAGTAACAGTAATTATGAACGCACCAGAGAAGGCTTCATGCTTGAAGGCAGTCTTAAAAATGGTGAAACGAATACTGCTTCAACTTGGTACGCTAACACGTGGACTAACAAAAGTGCAGATAAAGACTCGGAGGATGCTTGGTGGACAAACAGCAATATGTGGAAGAATGTAACCATCACGGGTTACCTTGATAGTGATAATGACTATCGTACTACTGCCCAGATAACGTTTGGTACCAGCTCTGAATATGGTATGGGACTTTTCGGTGACACAAGATTCCAGCATCTTACGTTCCAGGGTGGAAACACATATAACATACTCTATTGCCAATACCACGACCTAGAAATGGGTGATGGAATCATTACTAAGGGAATGAGATACGACGACAAATATGGTAGCGTTGATGGAGCTCAGGTCCATGACTTCCAGATTTTCGGCGGCTTCATGAATGACAGACGTTTTAGAGATGACACCAATGGCTTTGATTACACCAAGATGCAGGGTAATATGGATAATGGCAAGCCTTGGCTACCTCATGGCAAGGATGGTTTCAAGATAAACATCAAGTCAGGTCACTACTCTGTAATATGTTCTTCATATCGTCAGAATCTTGACAATAACAATCACGGTCAGGGTATGATAGGTACTCCGAATATGCCGCTAAGATGCTCTATCAACATCGATATAAATCGTACCTTTAATGATGCTAACGCTAACATCATAAGTACAAATAACGGAATAGCTCACTACGATGTAGGTCTTATCCTTGCCGGTAACCACGAGGGTGCAATGTACGGTAATGTTGATATCAACGTATATAGTGGTTATGTTGGACGTATCGCAAGTGGAACGCTTGGTGCGTTGCGTACGGCAAGTGCACACTGGTGGACAGGTCATTATATGCCGTTCAATGCCTTTATGGGACGCGCCAACATTCTGATTGACCCTTCTGCTTCTCGTTTTGCAGCAGCCGATGAGACCTCTGAAGTTAAGAATGCTCGTGTAAAACTTACTGAGTTGTATGGTGGTGGTGTAGGACGTGCGCTTAGTGCTAGCGGCATGATTACCATTCCATTCTTGGGAAGGACTTCCATTACCATGAACGGTGGAATGTTTACCCTCCTGCCTGAGAATAATACAACCACGAAAATCTTCCCAGGTCTGTATGCTACAGGTGCAGGTGGCGTAAATGGTATGTACCATGTAGCAGAGACCGTTTCGGATAATACTGCGCAGCGTCTGCCTTACTGGGTAACTGACAAGAACGGTCAGGTTGACTACGGCGACTGGAATACGTTCAATACTCATCGTGGAGCACAGAAGGTATATATTAAGTGCTACGAGGACTTCGACGTGGCAGGTGACTCTCTGCGATACACACTTATTGACCCTGAGGATGCTCAGACTACCGTTTTGATTAACGACGGCGTATTCGGCTCTCCTACGAAGCCTATCGACGGTATCTATGGTGGTGGCTCTGGCTACACGCCTACAGTTTGGTTGGCTAATGACAGTGGGTCTTATCCTAACTACCGAAGCGGTAATATCTATGGCAAGGAAGGTGCTGATCACCCTGTTGCTTCACTTACAATCAATGGTGGTGACTTCTACCTCAAGAACGGTGTGTTCGCTGGCGGTCGTGGTACGGACTATTACTACAATACCAAGCGTGCTTCAAACAACGCTTCTAACTATACTACTCTCGGACAGATATTCGGAGATGTAGAGCTTAACATCACAGGTGGTCACTTCCACCATGACACATCAGGTGCTGCCGCTTATAAGGGC
>DGHL01000044.1:17706-20972 GCA_002392645.1 Prevotellaceae bacterium UBA3849 | reverse complement strand
GCGAGTGGCCAGAGTTTGGCAGCCTCAACTACTGCGACGAGTATCTGCGCGAGGCTGCAAGCATACCTGACACTCCAAGCGGAACAGTGTATAAGTTTGGTGGCAAGCCGCTCACCGAGCCTCTCGGTCTCTTTGAGCACTGGGGCAGCGACCACAAGTACACCAAGATTGACCTGATATATAAGGAACTGAAGTAGCATCCTGAAAAACAAGGGGGAAAAAGCCAAAAGGCTTTCCGGTAAACTGCGACAGTGTCGCTGTAAACAAGGGAATATATATATATGATAAGGAATAAGTTTTTGTTTACGATAAGGAAGAGGGTGCTGAGCGTGGCTGTCCTCGCCCTGTTCTCCGCTGCCATGCAGGCTGATGACGCCTTCCACGGCATACTGCCTGTAACCGACCGCACCATGACGCGCAGCCTTAACGGCGAATGGGCACTGAAGGTCATAGAGGGAACGGCAGACACTGACGAGGTGCCTGCACAGGACGGCTCATGGGGCAATATTCCCGTGCCGGGCTGTTGGGAGGCTTACGGATATTGCAAGCCGAGCTACGACAAGGCCAATCCATTGACGGGCTACTACCGCACCACCTTCTCCGTACCGACGGAGTGGAAGGGCAAGCGCATAGTGCTGCGCCTCGACGGCGTGCTCTACGGCTATGACCTGTGGATAAACGGCAAGAAGGCCGGCTCATGGCGCTCCGGATATAACACCGCCCTCTTTGACATCACGCCATATATCAGCAAGAAGAATGGCGAGCAAGAGCTTGCCATGAAGGTGATAACACGCTTCCCCGGTAGCGACTTCGACTATAACGACGACTGGGCGCCATCGGGAATATTTCGCGACGTTACACTGATGGCGGTGCCCGAGACTCACCTCAGCGACCTCACCATTCACGCTAAGCTCAGCGGCGAGGTAAGCGTTGACACCGAGATTGCCAATGCCAAGAAGGGCACTACCGTGAAGCATGAGATATACGACATGCAGGGCAATATGGTTGGCACGTCAAAGGTTGACAACCCGCAGTTGTGGACTGCAGAGACTCCGTATCTCTACACCCTGCGCACCATGCTGATGCAGAAGAAGGACACGCTGCAGGTGTTCACCAACAGGTTTGGCTTCCGTGAGACTACCATAGAGGGCAATGTGCTGAAGCTTAACGGCAAGCCCATCAAGCTGCGCGGCGTGACGTGCCACTCCACCGACCCCGTAACGGTGAAGGTAATCAACGAGGAAAGCATACTGCGCGACATGAAGCTTATGAAGGAGGCTTCTGTGAACTACATTCGCACATCGCACTACCCACGTGAGCCGCGCTTCTACGAACTGGCTGACTCTCTCGGCTTCTACGTCATTGACGAGGTGCCGTTCGGTTTCGGCGACAAGCTATTGTCTGACACCGCCTACTACCCTGTGTTGCAGCAGCGTGCACAGGCTACCATACGCCGTGACAAGAACCACCCTTCTGTCATCATCTGGAGTCTGGGCAACGAGAATCCTCTCACCGACATCTGCATACGACTGGGAGAATACGTGAGCAGCGAACTTGACCCTTCGCGCCCTTACTGCTATCCGCAGGTGGGCAGCTACTTCCGCCGCTTCTTTGAAGGCGAGAAGGCCAAGGGCTTCCCTTCAAAGGCTCCGATATACTCTCCGCACTACCCTACTACCGGACAGATAGCCGGTTTCTACCAGCATCGTGACCGTCCGGTGATATTCACCGAATACTGCCACACGCTCGGCATCTCACTGGAGGACCACGACCGCCAGTGGGAGATAATACAGCGCACGCCGGGCATAGCCGGCGGTTCCGTATGGGAGTGGGTGAACCAGGGTATGCCGTTTACAACTGATGAGTCAGAAGTGAAGAGTGAAGACGAGTCGTTGAGCGTAAGCGAAAAACCTGGGGCTTCTTTGGTTGACGAAGGAAACTCAAAACTCATAACTCATAACTCAAAACTTACTCGTCATTTTGGTTACGAGGAGCGAGTATTCACATCTGATAACGGTGGCTTTGAGATGTATGGCAACAAGGGTACTGACGGTTTGCTGTATGCCGACCGCACTCCTTTGCCTAACTATTACGAGCTGCGCCGCAACTATGCGCGTGCCTTCGTCACCGACGTCAAGAATGACAGCGTGACCATAGTAAACCGCTATGACTTCCTGAACCTGAAAGACAACGTGACCTTCCGCTGGACACTGACCTGCGACCGTGACACCGTGCGCACCGGGGCTTTCACCATTGACTGCGCGCCACACGACTCTGCCACCTATCGCTTGGAACTGCCCGAGCAGACAGGACTGTCGCTGCTGCGCTTTGACGTGGTTGACGCACAGGGACATGAGTTCCTGGAGCAGAGTTTCGTGATGAACAAGCCCTCTTTCTCTGTCATCGGAACAAAGGGATGCGATACTGCCACACCATCTTTCCTCGTACGCGTAGGACGTAAGGCTACCATGGCAGAGCTCATCAAGGTGGGCGACAAACGCATAGAGCGCTATCTGCAGCCTGTTGGCAACCCTTACGTCAAGGCTGACATAAAGACCAAGAAATGCCCTGACGGCAGTCTGGCGGTGAACTACACCCTTACACCCGACACCACCACCGACCGCTTCCTCTCTGAGATAGGCGTGGCATGGCTGCTGCCAAAGGAGATAGACCGCGTACAGTGGTTGGGCATGGGACCGCTCGCCTCATACCCCGGACGCTGTAAGGCCAACAACTACAATATATGGTCACTGCACAAGGACGACCTCTATTTCGAGGGTAACCGCATGGGCATTGACGCAGCTTTCTTTAGCGACAAGGACGGCAACGGAATACTCGTGGTGGGCGACAGCCTCAACATGAATTTCGAGCAGACAGACCGCGGCATAGTCGTTACCGTGAATGCCGCCGTGTCAGGACAGGGACCGAAGTTCGCACGCACAGCGTTCCCGGTTACCTCAAAGAACACCGACACCCTGCAGGGCTCCTTCCGTATATGCGCTGTGAAAGACAACGAGCTGCCGCCGGCGATGAGTTATCTTCTCAGCCAGCCTAAGACTCCGTTCAAGCCTTTCAAGACGCAGTACGACACTTACCTGATGCGATATGACGACATAAGCGAAGTCTATTAAGCCGCAGTGACATCTCACTGACGAAAGCGAAAACTGTAATTTGTATCGCGAGAGCAAGATAAAGGTGCGTTTGCATCATCCTTGTATTCAACAAGATACAAGAGGCATTCTAAAAGCTATCGTTTTACACAGTAA
>DGHL01000044.1:5788-17617 GCA_002392645.1 Prevotellaceae bacterium UBA3849 | reverse complement strand
TTACTGTGTAAAACGATAGCTTTTATGATGGAAAAAACACGCAACTGTAAAATTGGTGCATCCTTTTTTCATAAGTTTTCCTCTTTCTCAAATACTATTTCCTTGACAATGACGTTATCTTTATTGGGGACAAAAGTATCTACACAACCTAAAGGTTAGTTTCTCTTTAGATATGAAGTATATCAAGCTGGCTTGAAAGTATAGTAGAGGAAGAACAATTTGTACGAGCAATGGAACTTCAAGAAATATCCAATATAGAACCCTTAAATTATAAGTTTATATGAAATACAAAATTATTTGTTTAGTTTTATGCTGTTGTAGCATGATATCATGTGATCCTGAAACTTATCTTTTTGAATTTTACTTGGTTAATAATTCCGAGGATACAATAGGATGTGCAGTTTATGTCCATTATGCCAATGATAAGAATAGTAATGATGTACGTTATATCTTGAGTTCATACCCAATATGTCCTTCTGACACAGTCAACTTTTATGCACAGCATTATGGTTTTGACGATTCATGGGGTAGTTATTTCGAAGAAGAAAATATTGATACGTTGTATATTTGCGTATCAAAAAACTTATCAGAAGATGCTAATGATAAAAGATATAAATTACCGACAGGTTCCAATGTTCTGAGAACATACAAATATTATGACAAGAATACAGATTTGAAGGCTATGGTATCACCTACTATCACATATCCATAGAATATAATCGTCATGTATAAATAATTTATGGGAAATTTCAACGAAGTTAAGACAGATTACGTGAACATATCAGAAAAAGCATAAAAGCCATTCTCGCCGTTTGATGGTGAGAATGGCTTTCGTCTTCGTTTTCGTCGGATTATGTTTACTTATTAACCAACTTCTCTACTTCTGCCTCTACCTTTGCCATGTCCTTGGTAGGCTCGAAGCGACTGACCACATTACCTTCACGGTCAATGAGGAACTTGGTGAAGTTCCACTTAATATCGGCAGACTTACGCCAGTCTGGGTTTGCCTTGTCAAACATCTGCTCAAGTAACGGAGTGAGCTTGTTGTCGGCATCAAAGCCCTCAAAGCCTTTCTCTGACTTCAGCCATGTATAGAGAGGCAACTCACCGTCGCCATTAACCTCAGACTTCTTAAACTGTGGGAAGTCGGTACCAAACTTCATACGGCAGAACTGTGCTATCTCGTCATCGGTGCCGGGCGCTTGGTTGCCAAACTGATTGCATGGTACGTCGAGTATCTCGAAACCCTTGTCCTTCAATTTGCCATAGATGGCCTCAAGCTCCTCATACTGCGGAGTGAATCCACAGCCAGTGGCAGTGTTGACTATCAGCAACACCTTGCCTTTATACTCTGAAAGGCTCACCTCGTTGCCCTTCTTGTCTTGTAGGGTGAAATCATAGACTGTCTTCATCGTTGTTTTGTTTTTAGGGTTATTATTACGGCATACCTTGGCGTCCTGGGCACTTAGTCCCAACGTCAGCACTATGCATGCCAAAAGCATTGTTATATTCTTCATATAAGTAGTAGCTATTGAATTCTGGTATCACTCCTTGTCACTTACTTCCTTGCCATGCTCTTCCGCCAGCATACGGAAGAAGGTGTTCTTCGTAATGAAGAAGTCGTTGATAACCTTATACAGGTAGCTTGGATAAGGAATGCTGTCGTCAACAAAGAGGTTGTAGGTAGTATTTATCTCATAAAGTTTTTCGTCAGAAGACTTTGTATATACCACATTGAGCGGTGATACCCAGTTCATGTCATTAATGACCCTCTTGACGAGTGCCAGCTCATTGAAGTCGCTCACGTCGAAGGAATGCCATACAGGGTCAATCATGTGGCAGAAATAGCAGTCGGGTGACACTTGCAGGGAGAAATTCTCTGCCTGAAACATAAAGTATATCACCTCGTCTCCGTCCTTTAGTCTATCCACCTTGTAGTCAGCGTTAAGTTCCCTCAGACTGCTGATGAGAATCTGCATGGGTTCACGTTCGGCGTTACTTACGTTGCCAGCTGTATCTTCATCATCATTAGAAGGATTTCCTGACGGCAGATTCTCTTTTTCATCACGATATTTCTTATATAGTCCGACAACGTATATAATTAGCAGTATCAATGCAATTTTTATTGCTATGCTTATGAAAACGGAATCAGTCATTCTCCTCACCTCCTTCCTCTTCTTGCTGCGCGTCACTGTCTTCCTTCTTATAGTCTTTGCCAAGGATGAACTCATGCGACTGCAGCACCCTGTCGAGCATGGCTACGAAGTAGTCGTTTATTGCGTTTATCTTCTCCGTCAGCGGCACCGTCAGTATGGTGCTTATGTTAAACGTATCATCGTCGTCGTCATAGGCATATACCATCTTTGGCATGGCATACATGTTAAAATGGTTTATCTTTGACTGCAGTTCGGTTATGGCCTCTACGTCCCACCTGCTTACGGAGTGCCAGTTGTAATCTACTATCCTTATTACCATGGAATCGTCAAGCGCCACCATGAAGTGTTCCTTCTCATAGAAGAAGCCATAGCGGTCATCGCCCAAGTCCTCACAGGTAGCTCCACCAGCCTCAATTATGCGGAACAGCAGGTCCTTCGTGGTGGGTGGCTCATTGCCTGCCCTATGCAGTTCCTGCCCACTCTGCTGTGTATGTGTCTTCTGTTCTTCTGTCATAGTTTCTATATTAAGGTTGTCATAAAATCATCTATCTGTGCCTTCAGTTCATCGGTGGTGCCTGTAAGCAACCGCGACTTTCCGGCTGCCGATGACGCGTCATCGCCGTGCTGCATCATCCACACCTTGTCGGTTATACGCAGGGCTACGTCAAGGTCGTGGGTTGACACGAGTATTGCCTTGCCCTGCTCATGACACAGTCGGCGCAACAGTCGCAGAGTCTCCGTCTTCGATGGATAGTCGAGGAAGGCTGTAGGCTCATCGAGCAGTATCACCGGAGTCTGCTGTGCCAGTGCCTTAGCTATCATCACCTTCTGTCGCTCGCCGTCGCTCAGCGTTTCCACCATGCGCTGTGCGAAGTTCTCCATTCCCACCATAGCGAGTGCGTCATTTACTATGGTCCTGTCCTCCTCGCCCAGTCTGCCGAAGAATCCGGTGTATGGTGAGCGTCCCATTGCCACGAGGTCGGTCACCGACATATTCATTGCATCGATGCGGTCGGTGAGCACCACGCCAATCTTGCGTGCCCTCACGGCAGGTGCTATGGTGGATATGTCGCAGTCGTCTATTGTTGCCTTGCCTGCCAATGGTGGCAGAAAGCCAGCCATGGTACGCAGCAGTGTTGACTTGCCCGTACCGTTACGGCCTATCAGGCAGACGAGTTCGCCTGCCGTCAGCATGGCATTGATGTCATGCGCCACCACCTTAGTGGGGTATCCTATGGAAAGAGAACACAGGTTATAATGCATAATTCTTAATTCTTAATTCATAATGCATAATTAAGTTCCTTCACGAACCTTTCCCCCTCCCTCACATGGAGGGACGGGGTGGGTCTCTACTACTAACCCTTCACCATGTGGTAACCCATACGTTTCAGCTGCACCGCCATACCCATGAGATAGAGCTGGTGCAGGCATGCCACATAGGCATTGAACGCCTCCTTGGTGGATGCCTCTATGCCCTGATGGCGCAGGTAGCTGTTTACGTGTGCGGCGCAACTGCTCACCAGCTTCTCAAGTGATGCGTAGTCATCGCCCGTAAGCATCAGCACGTCCTCGCGTATGTATTCGTCCAGGCAGTCATAGCCGCGCTTGTCACGAAGGTAGGTGTACACGTCTTCCAACTTTGAGTATATCTCCCACTCCGTGTCCCACAGCTTTGCCATTGCCATGCCTATATACATCATCCACCCGAGCGATGCCTCTGGATAGTTGCCATATTCGCGTATGCCGTCAGGCAGGTATGCCATGGCTATGCGCTCCCACAGACCTTCTACGTCGGGACACTCTGGCAACCTGTCGTCACACTCTCCCTTCTCCAGTACATACTGGTAGAAGTCGTCGTGCAGTTTTTCTTCAAATTGTGTCATTATATGTTATAGTGTTTCTATATATTCTATCAGTTTCTTGTAAAACGGACTATGCGACAGCGTCAGCGCATTACCGAAGATAACGAGTTTCATCCTTGCCCGCGTCATGGCTACGTTCATGCGGCGCAGGTCTGACAGGAATCCTATCTGTCCGTGCTCGTTGCTGCGCACGAGCGATATAAATATGATGTCGCGTTCCTGTCCCTGGAAACCGTCAACGGTGTTTACGCTGATAAGGTGGCGCACGCGGCGAAACTCCTCGCGCCTGTTTATCTGCTGGCGTATGTAGTGGGTCTGCACCCTGTAGGGCGATATGATGCCCACGTCGATGTTGTCTGACAGGAATCTCTCCACACCTATCTTAGCTATGTAGCCCTGCAGGTGGAGCAGCAACAGGTCTGCCTCTGCCTTGTTTATGCGACCGTGGTTCTCGCCTATGTACTGCTCCGGCTCTTCGCTGTTCACCCACACTATGGGCTTCTCATAGTCGAGCACCGAACGGTGGCGCACACTGTCGTCAGAGCGCAGCTTGCCATCATAGAACCATTCTGAGGAGAATTTCATTATGGCATCGCTCATGCGATATTGCACCCCAAGCAGCGTCACGCAGTCGGGCTGCGTCTCAACGATACGTTCCATCAGCGTCTTGCCCAGTCCGCCACGCATTGCCTCATTACACTTTATGGTAGGCGGCAGCTGCTGGTGGTCTCCGGCAAGTATCACCCTGCCAGCCCTGCGTATGGCTATCCAGCAGGCTGGCTCGAGTGCCTGCGCTGCCTCGTCAATGAAGAGCGTGGAGAATTTCTGCCCCACCATAATCTTGTTTGCCGCACCTACGAGTGTGCATGCCACCACACGTGCCTCATTGAAAAGGTCGGCACTGATGCGCACCTCTATTTCCTGTGCCCTCTCCCTCAGCCTTGCCACCTTCTGGTGACGGTTGGGCGCCTTGGCTGACTGCAGCTGTCGTATGTTCTTCCTTATAGCCCACAGTTCGGGATAGTCGGGGTGTGACTCAAACTTCCTCTCGTAGGTAAACGACAGCATCTTGTCGTTCACTCGCGTAGGATTGCCTATGCGCAGCACTGGCACTCCATGGTCAACCAGCTTCTCCGAAATCCAGTCAACAGCCATGTTGCTCTGTGCGCATACCAGCACCTGCGTCTCCCTGCGCAACGTCTCGTATATAGCCTCAACGAGCGTGGTGGTCTTGCCAGTTCCCGGCGGACCGTGCACCACTGCTACGTCTTTTGCCCACAGCACCTCGTTTACTGCCTTCTCCTGCGTAGGGTTGAGCCATGGAAACGACATCGGCGGCATGGTGAGCTTGCGCACCGGCTTGTTGCCGGCAAACATATCGCGCAGGTCTGCCAGGCGCCTGCCTTTGCCGTTGGCTACGTCGTCGAGTGCACTGAGCATGGTGCGGTAGCTGGTTTCGTCGAAGTACAGCTGCACACCAAGTTTCTCGCAGCTGCTTATCTCTGCTATATTTGCCGATGACGGTATCGACACCACCATCATGTCACCATCGGCATAGCTTATAACCGAACTGAAAGAGAAATAGCGCACCTTCTCACCCTGTATGGCGAAGAACTGCACCGGCTTGCCGTATTCAAACAGCGTGCTCTCCTTGTCGGAAGTGGCATTGTCTGCAGCAGCGTCATCGCCCTCCTGGCTACGATGGTTGTCATGTATCTCCACCACCAGTTGGTTGAGCGAATTGTAGTATGACCTTCCCACGCTGACAGGGTACCAGCAGATGCCCCTGCGCCGCCTGCGGTCTATGGACATCTTCTCCGACTGCACGCGGAACTCTTCCTTCTCAGCCTCATACTCCATCATCAGGAGTTGTCTCAGTCGCTGTATATATAATGTAGGGCTCTGCATAAATACTATCTATCTTCTATCGTGCAAAGTTACAAATAATCATTGAAATGTGCAAGCATAGCAATCGAAAATCATCCTTGCACCATGTGCCAACACATCCTCACACCATACTCTACATTCTCGGTAAAAGCTATCACATTACAACCTAAAAGCTATCATATTGCGACCTAAAAGCTATCATATTACGACCTAAAAGCTATCACATTACAATGTAACATGATAGCTTTAGCCGACAAAGCCACCATGACTTCCGAAAAATAAGGACGATTTACTACGGTTACATACCGACTGTATGTTGGCAAACTTGATTTATTTCGTGTTTATGGGCTTTTTTTTGATTTATTTTCAGTTAAAAATTGCTATCTCTACATAACATTTTAGACATTTTTAGGTATTTTTATCGTAAAACATACACTTTTCGGGTGAAAAATTTTGGTAATATAACTGAAAAATTGTAACTTTGTGGGCGAATTCTGTTTTTAACTAACTCCAAATCAGGTATTGTATGGCTAGATTGTATATTCCACTTTCCGCAGCATTATTGCTCATGACTTTCCTATCATGCGGCTCTGGCAAGAATGAGAAAGTTAACGAGGTGTCAACTGACTCCCTGGAAAGGGCAGACTCTCTGGAAAAGATGGAATCGCAATGGACTATTGACAGCGCAAAGATGGTGCGCATGTCAACACCGGACCTTGAGTTCTGCGAACTGCACGGACCAGTGAAGAGCATAAAATACAATGATGGTTTGAAATATGAATTCAGCCGCGACGGCAAACTTTTACTCGTTGACAATTACTGTCCATTCTACGATCACTCCGGAAGCGAGGACGACTATGGCAAGATGTCGCTGAAACGCAACTCTAAAGGTGAGATCAACAGCTACGTAATGTGGGAGTCTTCTGAGGACTATGAATGGAAGAACGGAAAAATATCGAAGATAGAAGGAGGAGGAGAAGGACTGGAATGGCACATCACCATGTCGTACGATGAAAACGGACTGCTGCGCGCAAAGAAGGGCTATCAGCAGATGGAGGACGGCACAGAGCATGAGGACATCGACGTACAGTTCACATACCTCGACACCGACAAATACGGCAACTGGACCAAGCGTAAGGCTGGCAAGGTGACGGAGACAAGAACCATCACATACTTCAATATAGTACGACCTGCTGCTGATGAGTTCTGCCCTATACTGAAGACTTACGACTTTAACGGAAAGATCGGCACTGAGAAAGACTGTCCTATGCAGATTGGACCTGACGGCGGATACTACGTCGTGGGTTCTGGTAAGAAGGCACTGCGATTCTCTGATTACGACCCTGCAAAGGGAGACCTGACTATTGACGCCTTCAAACCTGACGGCGAAAGATATATAGGACGCTTCAACGGTAAGTTGAGCGGAAAGACATACAAAGGTACCTTCACTAACCACAAGGGAGGCAAAGTGACATTTGAATTTACATTAAAATAACCGATACGCATCGCTGACTTTACTGCTAACATGCGCATCATAAATAAGTAAAGATATGAAACAGCTTTTCCTAACAATCTGTCTGATAATGACAGGCCTGATAAGCCATGCGCAGAACGCCGAGACTATCGAGGCGAAGATGAACGAGTACGGACACATCGTCAACAACAAACAGAATATTTACTATTTCATCGGTGATGATGGAAAGGTTACCGATGTAAAGATGAGCAGCACCATTGACGAACTGCTGCGTAAAGAGATTACTGAGTTTTTCATGGAACTGCCACCATTCAGTGGCGGAGCTGGAAAAAATATGGTATCGATCGTTCCTGCTACTGCCGTGCAGAAGTCACAGGGATATATATCACAGAGTGTCTCTGGCGACAATGCTGTCAACGACAGCATGTCAAACCGCGTGCTTGCCACCGCAGAGGCTGTAAAGAAGGCTGACGAGGTGAAGCTGCAGGACATCAGCGGACCAAAGGTCTATGATAAGGTAGAGAAGATGCCTTACGTAATAGGCGGCAAAGCTACCTGGGGTAAGTTCCTTGAGGAAAACAAGAAATATCCGCCAATGGCAAAGGAGTTCGGCGCACAGGGCCGCGTGCTCATAAGCTTCATAATTGAGCGAGACGGAACGACATCGCACGTTACTCCTGTAAAGTCTGGCGACCCATACCTGGAAGAAGAGGCGGCACGTCTGATAAAGAACATGCCGAAATGGATGCCAGGAGTTGAAAAGGGCGTTGTATCGCGTGTGCGCTACACTATGCCTATAACATTCCGACTATAACAAACCTGAACAGTATTTCCCTCATGTAAGGCTCGAGAGAGTCACAAAGAGGATTGCTACAAAGAGTTCCCGGAGCACCTACAAGGTACTCCGGGTTACTTATTTAATATCGGTTCTGTGTATCTGAATTTCTCGATGTATCTCCTATATTTGTGATGGTTTGTAGATTACTTCAATCTCAGGTGTTTCATATTGCCGCCATTGATGAAGCAGTCAAGGTCAACCGATGTGTATATACCGTGCACATGACCACTCTCCGAGCGTTGCCACAGTATAGGGCGTGTACCCTTGACAACTGGCTCACGACTGTAGTTGGCGAGCCACAAAGGATATTTGTTCATAGTCGGTGCCAGGTAGTCACGGTAGAAATTCTGACTGCTGTAAATGAGAGGTGCCTTACCATAGTGGGCAGTAAGTTTTTTTGCAAAGAGCAAAACGCTGTCACGCAGGTGAGTGTTGTCGCTGTCAGGCAGTAGGCTGAGTGACTCTACATCAAGCATCGGACGCAGGTCTTGCTTTTCTTTTGAAGCCATTGACACAAACTTGTCAAACTGTTCCTGCACCGACAGGAAATGACTATAGAACACATAGCTGCCCACAGGTATACCAAGTCGTTGAGCACATCGCAGGTTATGGTGATACAGGGTGTCAGTCCTTGCCGCCCTACCCATAACGCGGATATAGATAAAACGCGGACGCAGCGAATCGGCATACAGTTCATTCCACCTTATGTATCCTTGGTAAAATGATATGTCAATGCCGTCAAAGCCGTCACTATAAGGCTTGTCTTCCTGTAGATCTGCCTCTGGCCATACCGTTATGGCACTCTCAAGCACACTGTCTGTATATGCTAACAACAGGCGCTCCCTATGGTCCTGCCACAAACCATAACATGTTCCGCCTGCAAACATACAAGCGGTGACGATTACCACTATCAGAGTTACTATTGCATGACGATTGGACATAATATGCACAACGACTCGATTCTTTAGTTATTAGTTATATTCTTTTCCTTTATCTTCTTAAGGAAGTCACGCAGCTGGCGATCGGCATTCTTCTGTGCCAGCGCAAGGTTCTCCTTCGTAAGGCAACGCTTGCGCATAGCCACCTTGGCACGCTCTGCCATAGCCTGACGGTCAGCGTTGGTCCACTTGCCATTCTCAATGAACGACTGTGTACGCGTCTCGTCAAGGAAATCATCGTCAAGCAGTTTTACCGGTGGAAGATCGAGTATGACAGAGTCGCCATCGGTGCGAATCCATTCGCCTTCACACTGCGAGAAGTCTATGCCCAGACGCAACGTGCCGTAATATATACGTATCAACTCGTCATCAGAGAAGAAGCCCTTACGTACGGTATCTACCATCTCCTCGTCGCTTATTGACAGAAATTCCCACTGACCTATATTCTTTACTTCCGTAAGCACGGTAGGAGTAGCTTCTATGCCACGATTTATGCCAAGCGACAATGAAGTATCAGACTCGTTCACGCAACGTGTTACGAGCAAGGCCACGACGAGCAACGCAATGACAAACAATCCTATAAGCGAAGCCTTCTTGTGTCGCCAACATAGCTTTATGAACTTCCATAACCATACAAACAGCCTGCCTATAAGCCAGAATATAAGCATCCAGGCAGCTTTCTTCTTCTTCGTGGCAGCCTCATCGACCTCGACTACGGCGTTTTCCGCAGAAGCATCAACGGTGCCTGCTGCATCATTCTGCTGAACTGGCACAGACTGGTTTTCGTTTTCAAGCTGGTTCTTGTTTTCGTTTAATCCATTATCCATGTCAGTCCTCCTTTCTCCTCACCTGGTTCAACGAATGATATGATGATGTTTTCCTGCTTTATGCCAAGCATTGATATTATTGGCAGCAACTGCGTGGCAGCAGAACGTCTGGCAGAACCCAGTATGCCGAGCTTCGGTATGTCGGCAATGATATCGGCACGTCCCTGCTTCTCATAATGCGACAGTTCCTCGTCAGAGAAATCCCTGCGTATGAGCGAGACGTATTTCTTTATTCCCTCGTGGTCAATGCGACTTGAGGTCATAACTACATGTGGGTTTGGCAATGTGATACGTATCATATCGCCATCTCTCGTTACGTTGTCTTCGCTGAAATCGGCGAAGTCTATGTATGCCTTCAGCGTGGCATCTATAGGTATAGCCACCTTGCGTCTGCCACCTGGCATGGAGAGACTCATCTCCTTACCCAATATCTTTCCTGAAATCTTGGTAGTGTCACTGTGTGTCACTATCTTATGCACCTTGTACTCTGCCGTATAAAGGCGCGAGCACTCCTTTATCTGCTGCACCATCATTGGAATGGTGTCAATGTCCTTGCGCTGAACATCGTCAGTCTTGCCGTTGTCCTTGCAACCGGTAAATGCCATCAGGGCAACCACCGCACAGGACACTATGCGCGTAATTCCTTTTACTGTCATTGTTTGGGTTTATAAAGTTCTATACTTATATCTGTTCGGGGTCTTGTTCGCCACCCGTTCGGTCTTTACCTGTCAAGAAGCTGGTTCACCGGTATTCTCCTGCCGGTCACCTTTCCATTCAGCAACTTTATGTTGTCAGGCACAGCGTTGAGTCCCAAGGTCTTCAACAAAGGTGTCTCCAGCATATTGCCGTCGCAGATTGTCGTAAGGTTCTCTGCATTATTATTCTTCAGCGACTTGCGACACATCTTCACGTCAGGGTCCAGACATATCGTCACTACATTTTGGAAATGCGCAGAGTCATTCTCGTTTTTCTGCTTCGATGCTATCTGCCTCAGCATGTTCATACTCTCGTAGTTCCACGTAGCCCACAACGCCACTACGCACTTACCTGAGCGCAGGGCAGATGCACTTACCACGTTGCCGTCTATGTCCCTTGCGGTGAAGTCGGGCAACCTGTCGCCCATCTCCAACTGTCCTACGTTATTCATTGCCGCAGCCATCATTGCCACCGGCGTAGCATTATTGGTGGCAGCCAACATATCTTTCAGCAGTGCCTTAGCCTTTTTATAGTCAGGCTTTGGACAAACTATGAAATGCTGCCTAAGGAGCCAGCGCGCAGGAGCTGTCTGCGGATGGTTCTTGATAAACTGTTCTGCATGCTTTTTGAGCTCTGGCGGTGACAGCTGGTTGGTATTCTTGCGCCACTCCGTAAACAATTCGTTATCGTCGGTTCCCGTTATCTCCGTATCTTTCAGGTGTGCCGCATTACCGTCTATGTCGATTGACGCTCCAGGCTGCACGAATACAGGCATGACGGTGAAGTTAGGAAACACTATGACGACGGTGCCTTCTTGCGCCATAGGTTTCTCATATACGAAGCGTCCACCCTGTACGTGTATGGTGTCAATGCCTTGAATGGCGCCGTCGGTACTATACACATAGAAATCCGCCTGGTTCATGTTGAGCAGTCGTCCCTCTATGCTGAATCCCCTGCTTCCGGAGCCACAGGCCGTTATCAGGGTAGATAATGTAAAAGCAAGTACAGTCATGGCAACGGTTATTGCCATGACTGTACTTGCTTTTGTTGGTTTGTAGTTAGTCATTTTTTTTAATACTTAGTGCCGCGAGCGGGACTCGAACCCGCACGACCGTTTCGGGTCAAGGGATTTTAAGTCCCTCGTGTCTACC
>DGHL01000044.1:0-5748 GCA_002392645.1 Prevotellaceae bacterium UBA3849 | reverse complement strand
TACCAATTCCACCATTGCGGCAGCCGTATGGTTGCTCGGTAAAGCGTGTGCAAAGGTACTGATATTTGCTGAAATGAGCAAATGTTTCACACTATTTAACTTTATTGCGGATTAGTCACTTTGAAGTACGTACCATTATACGAAGCGCGGTATCTGAACAATTTTTCGCCACTGTCACCTGCCACGACCACACCGCCATTGAGCAATCCGTAGGTGCGATGACAATTTGCGCACTCTACATTGTTTGCATCCTTAAAGTTCACAGCATAGTTGGTATAGTGATATGCATTGAAACAGTTTGGGCACTGGCGGTCAAATACATACAACTCTCCGTTCTGAAATGATGACCTTCCGACTATCAGACCATTGTTGAGTCCCAACTGACGTGTCGGACGCGTCAGTCCTGCTTCGGTCACAACTTCTTCCTGCGTTGTAGCGCCATACATCGTTGCTGTCAGTTTATAGGGTGAACCACTACTATTTGACGATACCGAGTATACCGAAATCATGCAGAACGAATTGACGCTTTTCAGCGCACCATAGAGGTATGATGTCGTGTGCGCATACTGGAAATCCATCACGTAGTATGCCTGGTGAGATGAATACTCTCCCACGATATCCGTCGTGCAGGCAGCCAGCAGTATAGGCAATGTCAGCAAATAAAACAGTCTTTTCACTTTCTCGCCCTTTCGCTTTACTTATTTGTTCAGCAACTTCTTCTCTGCCTCCTCAACCTTCTCGAAGTGGAAGCCGTCGAGTATCGACTGCATCAATTGCTGTATGCGGTCGTTGCAGAGATTGCCTATGCTGCCCTCGTGGGTATGGTGTATATTCTTGTTTGGCGTAAAGTTACCTGCCTCTATGTCAAGTCCCACCTTCTTATATGCATCACGGAACGGCATGCCCTCTGCTGCAAGGCGGTTCACCTCCTCTACAGAGAAGATGGCGTCGTACATAGGATTGTCGAGTATGTCCTTACGCACCTCTATCTTGTTAATAATGTAGGCACACATACGCAGGCAGTCTTTCAGTTCGTCGAATGCCGGCAGAAACACCTCTTTTATTATCTGCAGGTCGCGGAAATATCCGCATGGCAAGTTGTTCTGTATCATGGTAACCTGTACCGGCAGTGACTGCAACTTGTTGCACTTTGCACGTATCAGTTCGAAAACGTCAGGGTTTTTCTTGTGTGGCATGATGCTCGAGCCCGTGGTGCACTCCTTAGGCAGTTTCACGAACTGGAAGTTCTGCGAGTTGAACATGCAGGCATCAAATGCCATCTTTGCCATAGTGCCAGCCAGTCCGGCAATGGAGAATGCCACGTTGCGCTCCATCTTACCTCTGCCCATCTGTGCATACACCACGTTATAGTTCATGGAATCGAAGCCAAGCAGGTCGGTGGTCATCTGACGGTTGAGAGGGAATGACGAGCCATAGCCTGCAGCTGAGCCCAGAGGGTTGCGATTGGTCATCTTATAAGCCGCCTGCAGGTAGAGCATGTCGTCGGTAAGCGACTCGGCGTATGCGCCAAACCACAGTCCGAAGCTTGATGGCATGGCAATCTGCAGGTGTGTATAACCCGGCATCAGCACGTCCTTATTTGCCTCGCTCTGCTGTATCAGTTCGTCGAAGAGTGTCTTTACTTCCTCTACCACCTCACGCAGTGCAGCACGTGTGAATAGTTTCAGGTCAACGAGCACCTGGTCGTTGCGTGAGCGTCCCGAATGTATCTTCTTGCCCATGTCGCCCAGTGCACGCGTAAGCATCAGCTCCACCTGTGAGTGAACGTCCTCTATGTCGTCCTCTATCACGAACTCGCCCTTCTCGCAGATGTCGTAAATCCTACGCAGTTCCTTAAGCAGCACCGGCAGTTCGTCATCGGCTATCAGTCCGATAGAGTTAAGCATTGTGATGTGTGCCATAGAGCCCATCACGTCATACTTTGCCAGATAGAGGTCCATCTCGCGGTCTCTTCCCACGGTGAAGCGGTCAATCTCCTTGTTCACCTCATAGTTTTTTTCCCACAGTTTCATTGTTCTTGAGTTTTTTGTGTGTTGAGTTTTTTGAGTTTCTGAGGTGTAATTTCTCATTTTCTCATTTCCTCAATTTTTTCATTCTTATTCCGAGTCGTATGGAATCATTGCCAGCATATCGGCAATCTTCTCCAGGCCCTCTTGCAGGGGCTTGCTGATCATGCCTTTGATGAAGGGGTTGATGTCTGCCTTGATGGTCAGTTTCATCTTGCTGCTGGTCTCCGATGTGGGCAGCAGCTGAATCCACAGGTTGAAAGGCATGGGCGACTGCACGGTCTCGAACTTGATGGTCTTGGGCTCTTCGCGCTCAATGATCTGCAATTGGATCTTGCCCACGGGAGCCACGGAGATGCTGATGCTGTCGGTGGTGAACTCCAGGTCCTGTGCTTTATCCTCGGGCAGGTGGTCTTTTACCTTTTCAATATTGCTGAGGTCACTCAGTTTCTCATACACACTTTGCTGTGCATACGGTATCTGCTTGACGCTACTCTCGAATTTTGACATGGTCGTTTGGTCGTTTAAAGATTTAAAACTCCCTCCCTAAACAGGGAGGGCAGGGGTGGGTCTTCTCTTTTATCCATTCCAATGAGCAGGATCCTTGCGCCATTCGTGGAGCAATTCCACGTCGGCCTCGGCAATATAGCCCGTCTCCAAAGCCTCGGCTACCACATGCTCGTAATCGGTCAGCGTGACAAGTTCCACATTGGCATCCTTGAAAGCCTTCTTGGCCACCGGGAAACCATAGGTGTAGCTGGCCACCATGCCAATCACTTCGCAACCGTTGTTGCGGATGGCCTCCACGGCTTTCAGCGAAGAACCGCCCGTAGAGATGAGGTCTTCAATCACTACCACCTTCATGCCCGGTTTCAGTTCGCCCTCGATGAGGTTTTCCAGTCCGTGATCCTTTGGCTTCGAACGCACATAGACGAACGGCAGGTTCAAGGCATCGGCCACCAGCGCACCCTGAGGAATGGCACCTGTTGCCACACCGGCGATGGCTTCCACCTCAGGAAACTTTTCCAGGATGACGTGAACAATCTCCAGTTTCACGTAGTTGCGAAGCTCGGGGTAGGAGAGCGTCTTGCGGTTGTCACAGTAGAAAGGTGATTTCCAGCCGCTGGCCCATGTGAAGGGATTGGCAGGCTGCAACTTGATGGCTTTGATTTTCAACAGTTTTGATGCGAATGCTTTCTTTGATGTATCCATAATCTTATAGAATTCTATTATTGGATGCAAAGGTATGAAATATTTGGGAATTATCGGCTCTTGAACCAGAATTATTTAATGTAAACGTTGTGCTTTTTTGATTTATTTCGTATCTTTTGGATGAATTCGTAAACCTTTTTGTAAATAAAGGCTGTTCCGAAGATTGAGAAAACTAGGGTTAGGAACTGGCAACGGTTCCCATTTCCTCATTCTTCCGTGATTTGCTTATCAAAGGACTCCCGACGCTGAGCCACCAGCCTGTTTCAATAACTCGTTGAACGAAGCAAAGGCGCAATCCCGCAAGTCGTATGACGCTCACGGGATTCTATGGTTGTTTAATAGAAAATGATTGTCTATAAAGCGAATTCAATTGCATTCAGAATGCCGATTTCCATGTCTTCAGCTGATTCAGTTCTTTATTAGATTGGCTTTAGCACTTCTTTGCCTTTATATTTCTTCCGTAAAGATTGCTTAAACTCTAACCATTTTTCTTTGAAATATTCTTCGTCTGCATCCTCATTCATAAACTGCTTCTTTAGCCTTTTCTTGCATTCTGCTGCATATTCATGGTCAGCCTTTTCACAGGCAGAGGGATATGTCTTACCAAGAATAATGCAGTCCTTAAACAAAGAGACAACATTCGGGCTTAACTTCAACTCTTCAACAACTTCTTTAGGCTCCCAAAAGAATAATTTCTTTCTTAACGATTCGTTTATGGTTTTAGCCTCGTTGACTCTCGAACGATAATCCTCAATCTGACGTATGTATTTATCGAAGTCGTAATATGAAATATCCCGCTCTTTTATTTGATAAGCTAAATGGCATCCTTTGAGAATGTCCTTGGTAGCTAATTCGTTAACAATATATCCAGCAGTCAAATTTGGATATTTGCTGTATGGAACATCATAGACCTCCTTTTGGGGAATTGGTTTGGGAAAGAATAAATCCATTGTTATTTTCTCTGTCGATTCATCAGGTAGTATGCCGTCTGCAAGACCTTGGACTGCTTGCATCGTAATGGAATACTTAATGTCCATAACGGTATCCTCTTTTGTCATGTATGATGCTATGTGATAATCTTCAACAGTTTCATAATCCCAATCATCATAGCCGCAAGGTTTTGAAAATTCGACAGCAACATACTTGCCATTCGTCAGTTCTTTTACTGTAAAATCATAGAGATTGATTTCGAATGTCTTGCCAATCAGAGATTTTGCGTTGCAAATCTTCTCTTCTGCCAGTGCATCCGGCAATCCTTCAGTCAAATCATATTCGTCTTGAGTACAAAATTGAGTCTCTATGGTTGTGCCAAAATAATAGAGATTGTCGCTGTATGCCGTTTCTGCAAAAATCATCTTTAATGGATGCCTAATTGCAAAGTACCCAACCTCAGGAGCTTCAATATCCTTTAAAATTGCCTTCATAATCACCACAATAATAACTGTTATGTCAATAAATGAATAAACCTCGAAACTGTCATTTCTTCCTCTTATAGTTTTTGAGTAGTTCCTTGTTCACCTTATTCCAGAACGCGATGAAATTGTCCATGAACTCGCAGATTTCTTTAATCTCGTCATTATGCGCAGTGTCGTAATAAGTATCTTCGTCCAAAGATACAGATTTATAGAGTGCTCCGTATAATGATTCCATAAGATACGGCCTGTCAGAAGTTCTTAGTCTTCTTAATTCTCCTTTATACATTTTGAAGCGACGGCCATAGAAACTGTAAAACTCATCGTTTGAGAGTTTTTTGATCTTGTTCACCTTTTCATGAATGAAAGGCAAAAAGGTTTCATGAGCACCCTCGGGCAGATAATTATTGTTCAGCATATAATCCCACACTATCCAGCCACAGAACATATACAATTCATGCTCCATAACTATTTTCCCTGGCACACGATAATTCTTTGCATAATCAGAAGCCCATCTTTCTGTTATGCTCCTCATTTCCAGGGTGGAAATTTCTTTTTTCTTTGGTGAAAGCCAATCGAATAATCCCATTGTTGATAAATATTAATTTGCAATTTGAATTGAAATACTCGTTCTCAAATGACAGAAAAGAAAACGTGGACTAATCACTTCGTCAACGTCTCTGAGGTATTGGGGAAACCATTGTAGTCATTTACGAGTAAAAAGCCCACGCCAGGCGTGAGCATCAACTTTTACTCTTGACTACTCTCTTTTAATTCCCCAATTATCAGAGACAAGAACAAAAAGCTAACGCTTCCTTATGTCGTTTCTATGTTATATCCTATCCACTCATTACTGTTAAATAATAATTTTTTTTACACACCTACGAAATCTAATCCGTTCCGCTTGATAACAAGCGGATAACGTTCGGGATGGCGGAGACTATCGAGTTCAAGATCGACATCGAGGTCGGGCCACTCAATAGCTTCCGGACCACTCATCTGCACATTCAATACGCTGCGAATGGGTGCGTCCTGCATCCACGGGATACGATTGTATGACAAGAAGTAGTCATGACCCAGCACGGAGAGCATGATGC
>DGHL01000112.1 GCA_002392645.1 Prevotellaceae bacterium UBA3849 | reverse complement strand
CCCTCCGATGCCGTGAAAGACTGCAATGGTGATGGCTATACAAATATCGAGAAGTACATCAATGGCATCAATCCTCAGACCAAGACGGATTGGCGTAACCTGAACAACAATTATGACACACTTGCAGCTAAAGGAAAACTGATGTAAGGTGGGTTCTAATAATTCCCACTGTCAGATTTTTGAATTTGTTTCGAGGGCAAAATGCTAACTGATAAGGGAGCATAGCGGGCTATGTGACCGAAGATGCTGACAGTTTGCACCGAAAGAAAACGAAAAGATGGCAAAACGTCAATCCACACTTTAAGTATAACATTACGGTGGTAATTTATAGAACCCACCTTATGTCAGTACTCTGTATATTAATATCTATAGTGGGTCAACGTCAAACGATATCATTAGGTTCTTGTATCGTTTATCCTTCATCATCATGTCGATGGCATAGCGTATGCATTGGCGTGTCTGCGCAAGACTCAGCGTAAGCTCCAGTTTCAATACTATCTTGCGTATGTGCATGGTCTTTATGCGTGCTACGGACGGACGGTCCGGACCTAACACACGGTTGGCAAAGCTTTGGCGCAGTCGGCTGCCAAGTTCGGTGGCAGCACTGCTTACCGTAGCGTCATCCTTGTGTTTCAGATATATGTCTATCAGTCGGGTAAAGGGTGGGTAGTGGAACATGCGGCGTTCTTCCATCAGCATGCGGAAGAATCCTTGGAAGTCATTGTCCACTATCTGTCTTATCACAGGTAGGGCAGGGCGTGACGTCTGTAGTATCACCTTGCCTTGCTTACCTTTGCGTCCTGCGCGTCCAGCCACCTGCGTCATCATCATGAAGGCATGCTCGTAGGCACGGAAGTCTGGTTGGTTGAGCATGGTGTCAGCCGACAATATTCCCACTACGCTTACGTTATCGAAATCAAGTCCCTTCGTCACCATCTGCGTTCCTATTAATAGGTTGGTCTTGCCAGAAGCAAAATCGTTTATAATGCGTTCGTATGCATTGCGGGTACGTGTGGTATCGAGGTCCATTCGTGCTATGCGTAGCAATCCATGTGAATTAATGTCGCCACGGTCCAGTTCGTCCTTTATGATGTCTTCCACCTTCTCGGTACCGGCTCCGCGGTCGCGCAGGTCGGGGTTCTTACAGTCGGGACATACGGAAGGCATGTGATAGGAGTAACCACAGTAATGGCATGTCAGTGACGACATGGTCTTGTGGTATGTCAGTGACACGTCGCAGTTAGGGCATTTGGGGCTCCATCCGCATTGGTGACACTCTATGATAGGCGAGAATCCACGGCGATTCTGGAATACTATAGCCTGCTCACCGTTTGCAATCGCTTCCGTAAGGCTTGTCTTGAGTTGCGGCGACAGCATGCCTCGCATAATCTTACGGTGTCTGAGGTCTTTCACGTTAACCACCTGTATGCTCGGCAATCGCAGGTTCTTGTATCGCTGTGTAAGTGTTACGAGACGGTATTTGCCTTGCGTGGCATTGTAATAGCTTTCTGCCGATGGCGTGGCAGTTCCCAACAGAACCTTCGCGTCAGCCCATCGTGCCATCATCATGGCGACGGAGCGTGCATGATAGCGTGGCGATGGATCCTGCTGCTTGAAACTTGTTTCGTGCTCCTCGTCTATTATCACGAGTCCGAGCCTTTGGTATGGCAGGAATACGGCAGAGCGTGCACCGAGTATTATGTCGTATGGTTTGTCGGACAGTTGCTTCTGCCAAATCTCCACACGCTCTGCATCAGAGTATTTAGAATGGTATATGCCGAGACGGTTACCAAAGACGTTGCGCAACCTCTGCATTATCTGTATGGTGAGTGCTATCTCCGGTAGCAGGTACATTACCTGTTCGCCGCGGTCGATAGCCTCTTGTATCATGTGTATGTATATCTCTGTCTTACCCGATGACGTTACGCCGTGGAGCAACGTCACGTTGACGTCTGAAGGTTGGCAGATCTCGTCTTTTGCCTTCTGTTGCGCCTCGCTTAGCGGCTTGATGTTCTCTGGATGAGGCTCACCTTCAGTGTTCAACCTGCCTACCTCTACATCGTACAGGCGCATTATGCCACGGTCAACGAGCGATTTCATCACGGTGCTGTTGCAGTGCGATGCGTTCATCAGTTCCTCCCTCGTCACACCCTTCACTGTTCCTTCCTTTCCCCATCCGCTTATTTGCAGGTAGGTATTGAGCACCTCTGTCTGTTTCGATGAACGGTGTAGTATATTGAAGGCGTTTTGCAGCGACCGCTCATTCTTGTATTCGTCACGTAGTCTTACGTAAACCTCCGTCTTTGGTCTGTAGATGCCTTCCTTCTTCATGCCGTGAGGCAGGGCTGCCGTCAGTATGTCGCCTTGCGGAGCCATGTAGTAGTCGCTTATCCATTGCCATAGTTTGTATTGCTGTGGCAGCAGCACCGGACTCTCATCAAGTACAGATATTATGTCCTTTACGGTGATGTCGCCGCTTGGTGCGTTGTTGTGGCTGCGCACTACGAGTGCGGTATGTGTCTTGGTGATTCCGAACGGCACTTTCACTCTTACGTATGGCTGCACCTTTCCTTCCAACTTCGTAGGTACGGAGTAGGTAAAGAGTCCGTCAAGTGGCAAGGGTAGGATGACATCGACGTAGAGCATAGTTCTTGTTGGCGAAGGTAAAAGACGTTATGGTTTATTTTATTATGAGCCTGTTTTGTTCCATGCGTTGCATATAGCTTTGTATTATGGCTTTCAGTTCTTGTTCCATAAGAATGAAGGTAGGGTTCAGTACCTTGTCGTCCTTAATGTTGTTGCGCATGAACCAATCTTTCTTGAAGTTATATGCAGCTGTTATGTTTTTTCCGTCAAACTGTATTACGTAGTCGCCTTTCACGTATTGGTAGGTGCCATTGCTGTAGTTCACCGCCCACGTCTTGCTTGCAGGCGTATTGAGCAGGTCAATGCCGAATGTAACGTAAGGCTGGTTGTAGCCAAGGTACTGCAGTACGGTAGGCATGATGTCTATCTGCTGCGCTACGGAGTGCCAACGTCCGCGTGGCATCTCGCCAGAAGGGTCGAAGAACAGTATTGGCGCGCCGAACACTCCGAGGTCTGTGGCGTATTCCTTGTGGTCGTTTATGTTGGTATGGTCAGAGGTGAACACAAAGATGGTGTTCTTGTACCATGGCTGCTTCTTTGCTGTTTCGAAGAAACGGCGTAGGGCCATGTCTGTATATCTGATGCACTTGTGTATAGGGTTCTTGCCCTCCTCAGGGAACTTGTCCTTGTATTCCTCTGGTATCACATACGGATGGTGGCTTGATGCGGTGAATACTGCCGTTACGAAAGGTTCCTTCATCTCTGACATCTTCGTGGCATAGAACTGTAGGAATGGCTCGTCCCATATAGCCCATGTGCCATCGTAGTCGAGGTCACCGCGGAAACGCTTGTCGGCATTGAACTCCGTCCTGCCGTAATACTTCTGGAAACCGGTGGTGCGCGAGAATGCCTCGAAACCCATGCTGCCGTTCTCTGCACCATGGAAGAATGCACTGCTGTAGCCGCATTTGCCTAGTTCGCCTGCCAATCCGCTGACGTCGTTGAGCGATGCCGGTGTAAGGAAGAATGGTTCAATGAAGTGTGGTATGCCTGAAAGTATTGATGGCATGCCGTCAATGCTCTTACGCCCATTGGCGAAGGTATAGTCGAATGACAGCGACTGTTCATAGAGTTCGTCGATGAATGGTGCGTAGCCCTTGTATTTGCCGTCTTCCAACTTCTCATTGTATTTGCCTATGTATTCCCTGCCGAAGCTTTCCACTATCAGCACCACCACGTTCTTCTTGTTCCTCACGCTTGGTGTGGCGGTAGTGTCTGCTTTGGCATTGATGATAGGAGCATATATCCTGTCGAGGTCGGCATCAGAGAAGTATTTAGGATCTTCAAACACATCCTTTCCTATGGTGCGTATGAAAGAGAACGGAGTGTTGAGCACTATGGCAGCCTCTGTAGGATGGTTTACGTATTGATTGGCATTGCTTATGGTGATAGGCCTGACAGCAGTGGTGAAACCGCCGCGCATGCCAGCCACGCACAATGGCGCGAAGATGAGCAGGGCTATAGCCTGCTGCACGTAGTAGGCGGTCTTGCCGGTCTTGCCGTGGCTGTAGAAACGTAGTTCGTCGGCCTTCAGTGCACATTTATATAGCATGAAGATAAGCAGCAGTCCTATGATGACGAGGTACCAGTGGCTGAGCAGTTCGGTACCAATTATGCTGCCGATGTTATTCTCGTTTGAAAATTCGCGGAATACGCTTGTGGTGGAGCGTCTGCCGGTATAGGTGAAATACACACTGTCGGCAAGGTTCATTATTACAGCTATGCTGTTAACGACGATGAACAGTCCTCTGGCGAGTGATTGCCATACGGCACGTTCCTTGAAGTGGAACGGCAGCAGCATCATCAGGGCATAGGGTGCATTCGTATAGAGTATGGCAGAGGTGTCGAACAGCAGTCCGCCGCACAGTATATCGCTGAGCGAAAGTTCCGACCATCCTTCCTTGTAGAAATTCCAATTGACGAAAAAGAATACTATGCGGCACAGCATATATATAATGTATGCCAGTGCAAGGTTGCCGATAAAGGCAAGTATACAGGATATATATGATGCTTTTATTGTATGTATTGAGGTTTTGTTGTTGTAGCCCATATTGTTTGATTATAGTGTTGTGTGCTCTTTTTATTTTGGTGTGCATACCAAAATTACTGCAAAGTTACAACAAAGTTTTGAAACTGACAAATATATGTGACGAAAAAATGCACTGCTACTCTTCTCGAGCGGCAGTGCATTTAAAGTATGTTTAACTAATTGCCTTTTCTAAGTGAAAAATAACCTCACGGTCAATCTTCATTATCCAAGAGTTAAACAACCTTTTTCTAACCTAATAACTAAAACCTAAATCTATTATATATCTACTAACCTAAACAATATCTATTTCATGTAACCTCTTGCTTATATTCGAAGAGGAGGGTGTCGTTCTGCGGTTCAGTCTTGTTGCTTTGTCGCAGTCAGACGTTTGGTTGCTACTTTATGTTTATCCTGCAATCTTTTTGAACCTTATCAAAAGCGAGTAACTATTGAGATTGAATTTCAGAATTACTAATCTGTCAAATGTTAACTTTGTTTTGACGATGCAAAATTACAACTTTTCCGCTGTGTGCGCAAACAATTTTTGGATTTTATCGGTATTTTTGGAATATAATTGACAAAAGTCAACGAATGTGTACGCACACATAGTGACGTTTTTCTGTTTTGTGCTGTAAATCTGTATTTTGTATTTCAGAGCCCTTGCCTTCGCTTGTCCTTACCATTTCTTGCGGCATATTATGTATATGATAACCGGTGCACCGAAGATAGGCGTGACGGCGTTGATCGGTATGATGGTGTTCTGCGGAAGCATGCTGATGAGGTTGCATGTCAGTGCTATGCATGCACCGCAGAGCATGGTGGCAGGGAGTAGGGTGGCATGGTTCGACGTGCGTGTCACGAGACGTGCTATGTGAGGAACGGCAAGTCCGATGAATGCTACCGGACCGCAGAAGGCTGTCACGACGGCGGTGAGCACTCCGGTGGCAAGTAGCAGCATTTGGCGCGTACGCATGATGTTGATGCCGAGGTTTGAGGCATAGTTGTCGCCGAGCAGCATGGCGTTAAGTGGCTTAATGAGCAGTGCAGAGAGTGCAAGCCCGGCAATGCTTGCCATGGCAAAGAACGGCAGTTGTGCCGGACTGACGTCGCTGAAGCTTCCCATGCCCCACATCACGTAGTTGTGTATGTTGTCGGCGGTGGCAAAGAAGTTCAGCAGGGCTACCAGGCTCGATGCCAGGTAGCTTACCATGATGCCCACTATCAGCAGCATTAGGTTGTTGCTTACCATGCTGGCGAAGGCGAGTAGCAATACGATGACCAGCATGGCACCGAGGAATGCTCCGGTGATGACGGCGAAGTAGCCCACAATCACGTTGTCGCCAATGCTTATTACACCGCCCGTCACGAGCATCACTATGCCTACGCCGAGGCTGGCACC
Organism: Prevotellaceae bacterium UBA3849; assembly: GCA_002392645.1. Lineage (GTDB taxonomy): Bacteria > Bacteroidota > Bacteroidia > Bacteroidales > Bacteroidaceae > Prevotella. The sequence goes on along the minus strand of DGHL01000112.1, from coordinate 2,465 downwards.
GTTGGTGATACCGAGAATGGAAGGACCTGCCAGTGGATTGCGGAAGGTGGTCTGCAGCAGCAGTCCGGCTGTTGACAGCGATGCACCGCACAGTATGGCGGTGACAGCCTGAGGCAGTCGGCTTTCCATTACGATGTAGTTCCAACTGGCTTTCTCTGCGGTTCCGCCTGCGAGTATGCTGAGCACCTGGCTGGCAGGTATGCTTACTGAGCCATATATCAGGTTGAGCATGGCGAGCACAACCATCAGCACGGCAAGCAATATGTTCAATATAGTACCTTTATACATTGTTCAAATCCTTCTGTTCTTCCGTTTGCGACGCATTGCTTACAAGGAATCCTTTCTTCCCACTCTCTTGTAATATATGAGGTTCGCTTTGTCGGTAGGATGCAGTATGTTCACGTATTCGCGCAGCAATACATCGGGGTGGAACGGAGTCTTTTCGAAGAACATGGTGCCCGACAGGTTACACGAATATACAGTCTGTTTCTGATAGGCAGACATGTATGCGTTCATGTTCCAGAAGCCTTTGAGGTCTTCAAGCGTCATGTCTGTGGCCTGGTTGTATTTTATAAGCCAGAAGTCGGCATCCTTGGCCTTCTCAAAAGCTACCTCCGGACTGTAAGGCACTGCACCCTTGTCGGGTAAGTCCTTGAAGATGTAGTCGCCGCCGGCATCGTCAATGAGGATTGCCACGGTACTGTTGCCGCCGGCAATGTACCATGTGCTGCCTATCTTCATCTCCGTCACTACTGTAGGGCGCGATTTGTATTGCTGAGCCTCGCGGCGAGTGTCGTCATAGCTTCGCTCAACACTGGCGAATATGCTGTCTGCCTCATGCTGTCTGCCGAGCAGCATGCCGTAGAAGCGAATCCATTCAGCCCTGCCCAGCGGAGTCCTCTCCATGTAGTCGGCACACTCAATGAGCGGTATTCCGAGCTTGCCCAGCTTGCCATAGCTGCCGCTGTTCTCAAACGGAGACAGCATTACGGCATCGGGGCTGATGTCTATCAGACCCTCTATGTTCGGTGTCATGGTTTCGCCGAGGTCGGCAATCTTGCCGCGCGCAACATCCTTGTGCAGCTTCGGCAGGTTGATGTATTGCAGGTCGCAAATACCCTTGATCTTGTCGTAGGCCCCCAGTTCGTCTATCAGTCCGCAGTGTACAGAGGTGTAAACTACGGCGTTGGATATAGGGGTGCGTATTACGTCACCGTCAGGCAGGTTGTCAGGCAGTTTCTCCTCCCTGGGCACCAATACGTAGCTGTGCAGCGTGCGTGTGGAGTCCCAAGGGTCGGTGATGCGTGCCGTTACGTAGCCGTCGTACTGCTCCATGGTCAGCAGTTCGGAGTACTTCATTTCAATAGGCAGACTGTCATCGCTGGCATGTTTGCCTGTCACTCCGCACGATGTGATGGCGAAGGCGATGATGGTGACATATAGGGTGACTTTCAGTTTCATACTGCAAAGTTACAAGAAAATATCCGCCTGCACAAACTTTTGTTGGCTAAAAATTTTGTAGAATGGAAATAAATAAGTAACTTTGTCGCTGAATTAGGCACTATGGGCAGCCCCTCAGGCGATAGTTGCCATAACGTAGGATTAAGTATATAAAGAATAAAGGAGGTGGGGATCTGACAAGGACCACCAGAGAACAATAACGACACATAAATAATAATGGTAGAAGTAAAAGAAATACTCCAGGACGCCGAGGAGCGTATGGAGATGGCGGCGATGTTCCTTGAGGAGCAGCTTTCGCGTGTTCGCGCAGGTCGCGCCAATACAGCTATCCTTGATGGTATCAAGGTAGAGTCTTACGGTATGATGGTGCCACTTAACCAGGTGGCTAACGTCAGCACGCCTGATGCGCGTACCATAGCCATAAAGCCATGGGACAAGAAGGCTATACGCGCTATTGAGAAGGCCATAATGGACTCAGAGGTGGGCATCACGCCAGATAATAACGGTGAGGTTATACGCCTGGCTATTCCGCAGCCTACTGAGGAGCGCCGTAAGGAACTCGTGAAGCAGTGCGGCAAGATTGCCGAGAAGGCTAAGATAGAGGTGCGCAACGTGCGCGGTGACCTCAAGGATAAGCTGAAGAAGGCTATCAAGGACGGACTGTCTGAGGACGTGGAGAAGGATGCAGAGAACGACCTGCAGAAGATTCACGACAAGTACATCGCTAAGCTCGATGCACTTATCGAGGAGAAGAACAAGGAGATAATGACAGTCTGATGACTGGATTGGTTATAAAGAATACGGGGTTCTGGTACACTGTACTGACCGACGATGGTGCTACGGTTGACTGTAAGGTGAAGGGAAACTTTCGCCTGAAGGGCATACGTAGCACCAATCCTGTTGCCGTGGGCGACAGGGTGGTGATATCGCAGGCCAACAGCGACGAGAATGCCTGGATTACGGAGATAGAGGACCGTAGGAACTATATCATCAGGAAGTCGTCG
>DGHL01000058.1:409-20020 GCA_002392645.1 Prevotellaceae bacterium UBA3849 | reverse complement strand
AGCATCAGTCCCAGTTCCTTTGCAGTCTCGCCATTGGCTCCGTCCTGCAGCATACGCATGAGGGTAGCCGCACCAAGCGGTGAGCACACCATGTTGCCATGCGCCTCGTTGTGCAGTCGCTCAAACATATTTATGGAGAATTCATACAAGTTGCCGGCGGGCTTAACCACATCGCCAACAATATTTAGCGATATGTTCTGTAAGTCGCCTGCCATGTTGCTCTCCGCCTCTTGCTGTCTGTTAATGCAAGCTGTCATCACAGCTGCAGCCATTAGCATTATAATAACTGTTTTTTTCATACGGTTAATGTTTGAACGTATTTCCTAATCACTGCAACCTGAAGGTTACTGGCAGCGTATAGCGCACCTTCACCGCCTTGCCTTTCTCTATGCCAGGGTTCCAGCGCGGCATGGCCTTGACGACCCTCACTGCCTCGGCATCAAGTGACGGCTCCACGCTCTTCGCCACCTTTACATCGCTCAGTCTGCCTTTCTCATCCACTATGAACTGCAGAATCACTCTGCCTTCTATTAATTTCTTCTGAGCGTTGACCGGATATTTTATGTTTTTATCCAGATACTCCATCATGGCTTTCATACCTCCGGGGAATGAAGGCATCTGCTCCACTACGTCATAAACGAAATCTTTACCGCGTTTCTTTACTTTATCCTTTTCTTCAGCTTGTTTGCTCAGATACTCACATGCTGCGCAGTGGTGCCCGCCTGCTCTGAGCACTTCCATATTTTCGTAAGCAACATCTTTCTTTATTTCAGTGCGACCGGCAGCTATCATCTCAGCCACATCAGAAAGACTGACATCCGGCCATCTCTTGTTCTTATAAATCAGTTTACCCTTATGATAGAAAAGTTGGTAATTGTCTCCGTCAGTCTGTAATACACATCTGTATGGTTGCCCCGAGATATACTCCTGATAGATATCCGGGAAGTTACGGCGCACGAGTTCGTCCTCTATCTTCTTGTTTACGCGTACGAAACTGTTGTCTTTTGTAATTTCACCAGAAGTGAACACTACATCCTTTCCATTCACATTGCTCACATAGAGTATAGGATTGTGATCCCACCCGATAGAACCAGATAAGCCTTTAGATATATAGTATTCGACGAGCGTATCACCAACACTATAACATCTAACATTAATGACATAGGGGTTTTTCACGTTTTTCTTCTTTAGGGAGTCATCATACTCTATGATGGCCTCCCTTAGGTCTTTGTCTGTTATCTCCGCATAGTAGTCATCAAGGATGGACTTCTTGTCATCACAGGAGGTCATGGCTAAAAGCATGACAAGGAATGTAATAATCCTATTCATTTTAAGGACCTTGAAATTTTTGATAAAAAGATACCCCATCATGATATTTTTCATTTTTACTTATTGGACAAAGTTACGAAAAAAAATAATGTTCACCAACTAGTGTTACACCAACTGGTGAACATTTTATTTTTTTTAACGAAATAACAGTAAATTAATGTATTAGGAACGGTGATACAATGTTCACCAACTGGTGTTACACCAACTGGTGAACATTATTGCAGATACGTTTTCATCGCACATTGTCGGGTAGGCACGAGCGTATCTGGACGGTTACAGACTTAGCCCATTCGCTGTCATAACCAACAAAGAGACGGATAATTGACGCAGGGGTCTGTATCAGTATCTGATATTCCGGTGACTCCCACGGTATGCTGCTATTATTGAATGTCACACTTGCGACGTCGCTCATCAGTACCTTGCTGCCATTGATGACAAGGAAGCCGGCATCCTCATAAACCAGTATCACGCTGTCTGCCTGGTTACACTTGGTGGGACTGAGCGCTATCATGTCAGACGGAGCACCGTAGAGTTCCTCCAACTGTTGCAAACTGGGCATCATGGCCTTAGGCTCAATGGTCCTCGGTTTTCTGAAACACCTGTATATGCCATAGGCTATAAGCAGATAAAACGTGCATGTTGACAGCACAATGAGAGTATAAACCCAATCGTTGAATAGTAATTGCTTAAGTTCTTCCATGTGTGCAAAGTTACGAAAAAAATATCATACGGATGCCATAATCTGCAAAAAATATGCCTCCATTGCCATATCTTACGATGTTTCCAACATTTCTGCAGTCTGGTTTATATATAATAAGGTGGTGCACACAATAAGAAGTGCGCACCACCTTATGGGGCTTATAATTGCATGCTGCGCATCGTGGCAGCAGTGTATGTATCATTATTCTCCTACAAACTCCAGCAATTCGCCAGCCTTTGTGTCGATATCATACAGACGTGTAGGCAGCAGTTTCAGTTGCGGAATCTTCGTAGCATCCTTTACTATAGGTGTAAGGATGTCGTATTGCTGCATGAGAGAGTTAGGGTTTATGCCGCTGGCGTCATTCATTTGTGCACCACTTAGCAGTCTTATGCCGGTATTGCCGTTGTCGTCGGCAGGCAGGCGCAGACGCATGTTGCCGCCAAGTCGTGAGCGTATCTTGAGCGTAGTCACCCTGCCATTCTTCCATGCCAGTTCTTCAATCTCGAAACCTCCGCGGCATCTCAGACCCTTTACCGAGCCTGATGCCTTCCATTCGTCAGGCAGTGCAGGCAGGATGTGCACGCAACCGTCATGGCTCTGCACCAGCATCTCTGCTATACCTGCGCAGCATCCGAAGTTGCCGTCTATTTGGAAAGGTGGATGAGCATCAAACATATTAGTATATGTGCCGCCGTCCACATCCTTTATGGTACAGTTAGGATCCTTCGGTTTCAGCTGGTTCTTTATGAGAGTCATGGCATGGTTGCCGTCAAGCTGGCGTGCCCACTGGCAAACCTTCCATCCCATAGACCATCCTCTGCTGGCATCGCCACGACCTATGAGCGACTTCTTCACTGCCATGAACAGTTCCGGGTGGGTATATGGCGATACCTGGTTGCCAGGGAATGCACCCCACAGGTGAGATATGTGGCGGTGTGAAGAAAACTCCCTGTCCCAATCCTCCAGCCACTCCTGCAGCTGACCGTATTTACCTATCATCATAGGTGGCAGTTGGCGGCGCAGTAAGTCGAGCGAGTCGGCAAATGCAGCGTCGGTGCCAAGTGCGCGGGCAGCCAGTGCGGTAGAGCGCAGCAGGTCGAAAATCATCTGGTTGTCCATCGTTACGCCGGCAAAATGTGCGAAACTGAACTTCTTGCCGTTTTCATCGAAGTAAGAACCCAAGCCCGGATTATTCTCTGGCGACGTACTTGGTGCCGCCACCATATATCCGCTTTCAGGGTCACGTACGAGGAAATCCTGATAGAACTCTGACGCAGACTTCAGCACTGGATATGCCTTGCGCAGGAAATCCTTGTCGCCAGAGAACAGGTAATGCTCCCACACATGCTGACAGAACCAGGCTCCGCCCGTAGGCCATACGGCACAAGCGGCATTGTCCACCGCACCCGTAGAGCGCCATAGGTCGGTATTATGGTGCAGAGTCCATCCGCGACATCCATACATCTTCTGTGCAGATTCACGACCGGTAACGCTGACGTCTCTGACCATCTGCAGGAAAGGTTCATGACACTCGCTGAGGTTTGTCACCTCAGCCGGCCAGTAGTTCATCTCTACGTTAATGTTGGTAGTGTATTTAGAGTCCCATGCAGGGTACTGTCTGCCGTCAGGGTTCCATATACCCTGCAGGTTGGCAGGCTGAGTGCCAGGCATGCTTGATGATATCAGCAGGTATCTGCCAAACTGGAAGTAGGCGGCAGCGAGTGAAGGATCCTTGAACTCGGCAAACTCAGCTATGCGTGTCTCGGTGTCCTTCTGCTCCTGTATGCCGTTGTGTCCCAGGTCAAGAGATACACGTGAAAACAGCTTCTGGTATTTATCGGTATGCTCCGCTACAGCATTGCCGTATGCCGTTGCGTTCCACTTGCCGTTGCCGGCGTTCCATTTTTTGCAGAAGTCATCAACGTATGCCAGAGCCTTAGCCTTGGCATCACCGCTGATGTCGTGATAGTTCACGAAGTTTGTTGCCGCCCCTATTACAATCGTCACGCCCGTCTTGTCGTATAGGGTGCGTATCACAGTGTAGCACTCCAGCTTGTTAGGCACATTCTCCATGTCGGGCTGTGTCAGTGTGCTGTGTACTATCTTAGTATAAGCATCGATGTCGCTTATCTTTGCCGTCACCCTCTGCTTCTTCTCAGGCGACAGGAAACCTATCTGAGGCGCCAGTCCGGCCTTTTGCGGTGCAAGTGTCTTGCCATCCTTCGAGGAAGTCAGTCGCACCACTATCACGTTGTCGGCAAACGAACTGAAGTATGTGCGTTCATAGCGTATGCCATTGACGGTATATGCCATGCCTGCCTTAGCCGTCTCCAGGTCAAGCCAGCGGCGATATTCAAGCGTAGAGCCAGCCTTTGGTGCAGTAGCCGTTATCAGCAGTCTGCCTATGCTCTCGTATGCCATGCCGTGTCCCGTCACCGTGCGGTCAGCCACTATGTTGCTCATGCCCAGTCGCTGAGCCTTCTCATAGTCCTTCTGCCACAGAGCCTGACGTATGGTGTCGAGCACGTTCAGAGCCTTAGGATTATAGTTGTTGTAGGGGCTGCCACTCCAGAAAGTGTCTTCGTTCAGTTGCAGCGTGTCCACCTGCACGGCGGCGCTCACCATGGCGCCAAGTCTGCCGTTGCCTATTGGCAGAGCCTCCTCCCAGTACGTGCCGGGTCTGTTATACCATAGTGTAAGGTTGTTGTCAGCCGATGCCGTGGCGGTAGCCGTCAGTGCTACTGACATGATGATGTTTTTGATAAAGTGTGTCATGCAGATTAATAGTATTCAGGTGGGTTCTAAAAAATCCCACGATTTAAATTAGTCAATTTCAAAAATCTAACAGTGGGAATTATTAGAACCCACCTTTATCGGTTGCAAAGTTAATCATTTTCTCTCTGTCGTCATGTGAAAAAATGCGCAAAATGTATAAAAAATGCGCAAACAGGGTTGTAAATATGCGCCTTGCATCACTGTTAGCGGTGTAAATGCAATTAATGATTGCAAAACTATAAATTTCCCTAAAATTGTGATTATTCGGAAAATTATTTGTAACTTTGCATGTCGTTGCCAGTATGTTGCCGGCGTCGTTTTCTTTATGAAGGCAAGTGCAGGCAGGTTCGTGGTAACGTATGGATGACATTAATATATAAAAAATGAACGAGAAAATACAACAGACATTGAAGTCCTCTGAGACAGAGGATTGGCTCGATCTGCACGTGGTGCGTCCATTGTGCTATTACTGCGCGCTCGCCTTTGCGCGTTTTGACATTCATCCTAACACTGTAACTATCATGTCGATGATAGTTGGCGCAGGCAGTGCAATACTTTTCGCACAGGGCTGCTTCTATTATAATGGTACGCACGGACTGCTTGTCAACCTCGTTGCGATAGCCTTGCTGTGCGTGGCTGACATCCTCGACTGCACTGACGGCCAGTTGGCGCGCATGACGGGTAAGAAGAGTCCGATGGGCAGGATACTTGACGGCGTTGCTGGTTTCGTGTGGTTCGTGCCAATCTATTTGGCACTGGTATATCGTTTCTACTATCACCATGAGATAGAATTCTCTTTCCTTGGCATAGCCGATACGGAGCAGAATACATTGATAGCCACAGCCGTGGTCTTCATACTCGGAGTAATCAGCGGCGTGTGGGGCATAGCAGGCCAGCAGCGACTGGCAGACTACTATATACAGGCCCACCTCTACTTCCTGAAGGGAGAGAAGGGCAGCGAACTCGACAATTCCGTTGCAGAGCGCGCCAAGTATGAGGGCATGACGAAGGACAATACCTCATGGGCAGAGCGCTATTTCCAGAAGTCGTACGTAGGTTATACGGAGAAGCAGGAGGCTGTCACGCCGGAGTTTCAGAAACTTATGGGCAAACTGCGCAGCAAGTATGGCACGGCGGAGAACATTCCGGCAGAGATTCGCAAGGAGTTCCGCGATGCTTCATTGCCGGTGATATTCTGGAACGGACTGCTGACGTTTAACTTCCGCTCTATGTGGTTCTTTATCTTCTGCCTGCTCGATGTTCCTGCCATGAACTTCATTTGGGAGATATTCGCCATGGGAGCCCTCTATTTCTATGTAAACAAGAGACACGAAGCTTTCTGTAAGAGAATTAATAAAAAGATATCTGAATAATCAGATGATTCTGATTACTCCGAGTATTTCGAGTAATCAGAGTACTCCGATAACTCCGAGCAATCCGATAACTCCGATTTCTCTGACTATCTTGACCAATCATTAGAATGACAAAGAAGACGCTAAATAACATATTCTTCCTCGCAGGTGTGGCTTGCGTGGTGGTGATGCTGCTGACGTTCGACATCAGTTTCAGTGAACTGTGGTTCCACCTGTGCACGGCAGGCTATTGGCTGGTGCCGGTCATCGGCGTGTGGATATTTATCTACGGACTCAATGCTCTGGCTTGGCGCGCCATAATAAAAGGTAATACCGACCCTGACGAGCATGTGGGATTCTGGCGCATATATAAGCTCACCATATCAGGCTACGCCCTGAACTATGCCACTCCCGTAGGCGGACTGGGTGGCGAGCCTTACCGCATACTCGAACTGTCGAAGGATATATCGAAGGAGCATGCCACGTCGTCGGTCATCCTGTATGCCATGATGCACTTCTTTGCACACTTCTGGTTTTGGTTCTCGTCTATCTTCATTTACCTCGCATTGGTGTTCATAGGCGACTTGCCTATCAATACCACCGTCGGCATTACCCTGGGAGCCATAGCGCTTTTCTGCATGGCAGCCTTCTGGCTCTTTCAGAAAGGCTATAAGGGCGGACTGGTAGTCAATGTCATGAAGTTCCTTTCGAAGATTCCCGGACTGAAAGGCTGGAGCCAGCGCTTCACCGAGCGCCACAGGGAGTCGCTCGAGAATATAGACAAGCAGATAGCAGCCCTGCACAGTCAGGACAAGCGTGCCTTCTACACCAGCTTCTTCCTTGAGTATATGTCGCGCGTGGTGCAGAGCCTCGAGATAATGTTCATGCTCCTGATGTTCGACATTGACTGTGGCGGAGGCGTCATCGGCTACACGCTCGTGTTCCTTCACTCCATACTGATACTGTCGTTCACCACGCTGTGTGCCAACCTTATAGGTTTCCTGCCTATGCAGTTGGGCGTGCAGGAAGGCGGCTTCATGGTCTCCATACCTGCCACCATAGGTCACTCTGTGCGTGCGTCGCTGTCGCCACAGAAACTCATTGCCGTAGGTTTCTACGTCAGCCTTATCTGTCGCGTCAGGGAAATATTGTGGATTCTCATCGGTATAGTGCTGATGAAAATGTGGAATAAAGACTGAATCTGATCGTATTTAATTTGCGAAATTCGGCGGTCAAAATCACGAAAGTCAATTTTGCTCCGAAAATCGGCAAAAATGCGCCCGTTGAGTAGAGCTCTGTATTACAGAGCTTTACATAATATAGCCCCTTTGGGGCAAAGCCTTTTTCTTGTAATTTGATAGCTTTTACCTCGTAATTCGATAGCTTTTACATGATGGAAGCTATCAAATTACATGACAAAAACAATGAAAAAACGACGTAAAAAACATTATTTTACAGTATAGACTACAGTGAAGCGTTATAAAATGTACGTTGAAGACTAATTTCCCCTCTGTATTTTGCGTTTCAGACCATGGTTCCATTTGTTCGCAAAAAGGAGGTGCTAACCACCCTTGTTGTGTAGTAAGTAACAATAAATATAACAATGAAAAAAATCTGCGACTTCATAGCCCGATGGATGGGCGTACTCGTATTGCTGGCAGCCATAGTGGCTGTGGTAAAGCCGGAGCCTTTCATGGCTGTCGATACGTGGTGGATTAACCCTATGCTCGGACTCATAATGTTCGGCATGGGACTGACACTCAGTCCGCAGGACTTCCGCGTAGTATTCAGCCGTCCTAAGGACGTGCTGGTGGGATGCCTTGCGCAGTTTACCATCATGCCGCTGTTGGCATGGTTGCTCACACGCTTGTTTGCCCTGCCAGAGGACCTTGCGTTGGGTGTGATACTCGTAGGTTGCTGCCCTGGCGGCACTGCGTCAAACGTGATAACATATCTTGCCAAGGGCGACCTCGCGCTGTCTGTGGGCATGACGGCAACGAGTACGGTGCTGGCACCATTCCTCACACCGCTGCTCACGTGGCTCATGGCGGGCACCTTCGTAGAGGTCAATACCGCCGGCATGCTGCTCAGCATACTCTATGTGGTCATTGCACCGATAGTGGTGGGCTTCCTCGTTCAGCGCTATCTGCCGAAGCTCGCAAAGGGCGTGCTGCCATACCTGCCTGCATTCTCGACGGTTATGATAACACTGACGGTGATGGTGGTGGTAGGGCATAATGCCTCCAAACTGCTTACCGGCGGACTGCTCGTAGTGCTCGTGGTAGTGCTTCATAACCTCGGCGGACTATCGCTCGGCTATTGCATAGGCAGACTGCTGGGATTGTCGCATGCCAAGCGCAGCGCAATATCCATAGAGGTGGGCATGCAGAACAGCGGACTGGCGTCATCGCTTGCAGTAACCCATTTTGCAGCCTTCCCTATGGCAGCAATCCCCGGTGCGATATTCAGCGTATGGCACAATATCAGCGGTGCGCTCGTGGCAAAGGTTTATAGTATGTATAATAAGTAAATATGCACACCTTAAATAACTCAACTTTCTGAAGTCCGGATAGTTTAGGGAGTTAAGGGGAGTTAAGGGGAGTAAAGAGGAGTTAGGGGACAATACCTAACCCCCTCGAAACAAGCCCGACTCCTCAAAAAGGGAAAAGCAGAAGTAATGTCCTTTAACTCCCCGAGCGGCTGAAAAGCCGCGATAACTCCCCTTAACTCCTTTTAACTTCCCAAAAGTTTCGCGAAACTTGACTTAAATAATAGGCTTTATGAAGACAAGAAGAATACTGGCATTGATGTTTGCAGCCATTACATTGCCATGCGCTGCAGCCGACAAGGTGGTCGTTACGGTGGAGAATACCGCCACGTGGCAGCGCGGTGAAGGCGAAATGGTAGAGGTGGATGCCAATGCCATAGCGCAGAGACTGTATGGAAGGCAGCACACCCTGTCTGCCACTGACGTGGTGGTAAGTGCAGAGTATGGCGACACGTTGCCATGCCAGCTGACCTACGACGGCAAACTCATCTTCCAGTGCCCGCTCGTCAGTGCCAAGGGCAAGCGTCGCGTGTTTGTTACCAAGGCGGCAGAAGCGTCTGCGCAAAAGGCGGCGCCGCAGGTGGCAGGCAGACTGTATCCTGAGCGCCAGGCAGATTTCTCTTTTGAGAACGACCGCGTGGCATACCGCATATACGGACCGGAGACCCAGCGTAAGGGCGAAAAGCTGTATGGTTACGATATCTTCAACAAGCGTACCGACAAGATGGTGCTCGACAAATGGTATGACTTGCAGTGCGACCAGCAGATGTGGGCTACGGTGAGCAAGCTGCGCAAGATGGGACAGCGCAACGTTGCCGACGACGTATATAACTATGGCTTCTGCTATCACGTTGACCATGGCGAGGGCATGGACTGCTACAAGGTGGGCTCTACGCTCGGTGCCGGTACCAACGCGCTGATGCGTGGCGAGGAGATAGTATATCCGTGGTGTTTCAGGGAGGCGGAGGTGCTCGACAATGGTCCGCTGCGACTTACCGTGCGGCTTACCTTCGCACCTGTGGATATTGACGGTGCATCGGTAACGGAAACACGTGTGCTCACCCTTGATGCCGGTTCGTCAATGGTAAAGGCGGCGGTTTCATGGCAGGGACTGCCGTCAGGCCTCACTCCGGTGGCGGGCATAGCGGTGCATAAGGAAAATCCTACGGCATATATTATTAATAAGGAGAAGGGCTATGTGGCTTACGAAGACCTCGGCGACCCTGACATATACCAAAAGCGTTACCGCGATGCGCAAGATCCCGACAAGGGTAAGTGCTTTATAGGTTGCCTGGTGCCGCATGCAGCGAGTTGCCAGTATGTGCCGTTGCCAAAGGAGACAAGCGGCGCATTGGGCCATCTGATGGTTAAGGGAGCGGCAAAACCCTATATGGAGTATTACTTCGGTAATGCATGGAACCGTAACGGACAGGTAGGCATAGACACCATGGCAGACTGGCAGCACTACCTCGACCGCTATGCCCGCCAGGTAGCTACGCCGCTTAAGGTCAGCGTGAAGTGATGCTGACCTACCGTTTTTTCTCTATATAAAGTTCGGATGTATTTAACATCCGTTAAGTTTTTGCGTCACGAAAAATGCGGTTTATATTACAATATGTCAAGAAAACAGCCTTTTATCTTACTTTTCGTGCTTTTTTGTATTGAAATATTTTGCTATGTCGTTATTTTTGAGTAATTTTGCATCCGCAAAAGGGTGAGGATAACATATTTGCAAAGATAACAATCATAATAATATACTCATATAAACATTATGGCAGAAGCATTAGACATCAAAGAGCTCGACCAGGTGGTCGTACGCTTCTCAGGTGACTCTGGCGACGGTATGCAGCTCGCCGGAAACATCTTCTCTACGGTATCTGCTACCGTAGGTAACAGCATTTCCACATTCCCAGACTATCCAGCTGACATCCGCGCCCCACAAGGCTCACTCACTGGCGTGTCAGGTTTCCAGGTGCACATCGGTGCACAGCAGGTGTTCACACCAGGTGACCAGTGTGACGTGCTCGTAGCAATGAACGCTGCTGCGCTCAAGACTCAGTATAAGTATGCTAAGCCAAACGCTACAATCATCATCGACACAGACTCTTTCCAGCAGTCTGACCTCGACAAGGCTCAGTTCCAGACTACAGACTACCTCGGTGAGATGAACATCGACCCTGACCGCGTAATCCAGTGCCCTATCACCACTATGGTGAAGGATGCCCTGAAGGATAGCGGAATGGACAACAAGGCTATGCTCAAGTGCCGTAACATGTTCGCACTCGGACTCGTCTGCTGGCTCTTCAGCCGCGACCTCAACCTCGTGGCTAACTTCCTGAAGGAGAAGTTCGCTAAGAAGCCAGGCGTTGCAGAGGCTAATATAAAGGTTATACAGGCAGGTTATGACTACGGTCACAACACTCACTCAAGCGCTATCAACGTATATCGCATAGAGTCTAAGGAGAAGACTCCTGGACGTTACATGGACATCACAGGTAACAAGGCTACTGCTTACGGTTTCATCGCCGCTGCAGAGAAGGCAGGACTGAAGCTGTACCTGGGTTCTTACCCTATCACTCCTGCAACCGACGTGCTGCACGAGCTGTCAAAGCACAAGTCGCTCGGCGTCACCACCGTACAGTGTGAGGACGAGATAGCAGGCTGCGCATCTGCTGTTGGTGCATCATTCGCCGGTGCACTGGCGGTTACATCAACCTCTGGTCCTGGTATCTGCCTGAAGTCTGAGGCTATGAACCTCGCTGTCATCATGGAGCTGCCTATCGTAGTGCTCGACGTACAGCGTGGCGGTCCTGCTACAGGTCTGCCAACAAAGTCTGAGCAGACTGACCTCCTGCAGTGTCTCTACGGTCGTAACGGTGAGTCACCAATGCCTGTAATCGCTGCAACAAGTCCTACAGACTGCTTCTATGCTGCCTTCGACGCAGCCAAGATGGCACTGGAGCACATGACTCCTGTAGTGCTGATGACCGATGCATACGTTGCTAACGGTTCAGCTGCATTCAAGCTGCCTGACCTGACTAAGATGGACGGCATCAATCCTCCATACGTTCCTGAGGAGCTGAAGGGTAAGTGGACTCCATACATGCGTGCTGAGAACGGCACACGCTACTGGGCAGTGCCTGGTCGTGAGGGCTTCCAGCACATCCTCGGCGGACTGGAGAAGGACGACAAGACAGGTGCTATCTCTACAAACCCAGAGAACCACGACCTCATGACACGCAAGCGTGCTCAGAAGATTGCTAACATAGAGGTGCCAGACCTTGAGGTGCTGGGCGACAAGGATGACGCTGATCTGCTCATCGTAGGCTTCGGTTCTACCTTCGGACACCTGCATGCTGCAATGGACGAGATGCGTGCTGCAGGCAAGAAGGTTGCCCTTGCACAGTTCCGTTACCTCAACCCACTGCCAAAGAACACCGCTGAGGTACTCATGAAGTACAAGAAGGTGGTAGTGGCAGAGCAGAACATGGGTCAGCTTGCCGGTTACCTCCGCATGAAGGTTGACGGTTTCGTACCAGCTCAGTTCAACCAGGTGAAGGGACAGCCATTCGTGGTCAACGAACTCGTAGAGGCATTCAACGGAATAATTAAGAGTTAAGAATTAAGACTTAAGATTGTACGTCAATGAGTGGAATAGACAACATCGTACATAATAAATCTTATAACTTTGCTCTTAGAATAATTAAAGCATATAAATATTTAACAACAGAGAAAAAAGAATTTGTACTCTCAAAGCAGTTACTCAGAAGCGGCACTGCGATAGGTGCCATGATCAGGGAAGCTAAGTTCGCACAAAGCAGGGCAGACTTTATAAATAAACTTTCTATTGGCCTGAAAGAAGCTAACGAGACGCTTTACTGGTTAGAATTGCTAAGTGATGCAGAATACATAGATGAGAAGACCTTCGTGTCAATACATAACGACGCAAACGAGTTGACATCTATATTAGTATCTATAGTAAAAACCACTAAAGGAGTAAATCTTAATTCTTAATTCTTAATTCTTAATTTAAAAATGTTTACAGCTCAAGATTATAAGAAAGGACAGCCACGTTGGTGTCCGGGATGCGGCGACCACTTCTTCCTCGCATCACTTCATAAGGCAATGGCAGAAATCGGCGTAGAGCCTTGGAACACTGCCGTAATATCTGGTATCGGCTGTTCAAGCCGTCTGCCACACTACATGGCTACCTACGGCATGAACACCATACACGGTCGTGCCGCTGCCATAGCAACAGGCGCAAAGGTAGCTAACCCAAACCTCACCGTATGGCAGATCAGCGGTGACGGTGACGGACTCGCTATCGGTGGTAACCACTTCATACACGCTAACCGCCGTAACATCAACCTCAACATGATACTGCTCAACAACCGTATCTACGGTCTGACAAAGGGACAGTATTCTCCAACATCACCACGTGGCTTCGTCAGTAAGTCAAGCCCTTACGGAACAGTGGAAGATCCATTCCGCCCTGCAGAGCTCTGCTTCGGCGCACGCGGACACTTCTTCGCTCGTACCGTGGCTACCGATGGTCCTCACACCATCGAGGTGCTGAAGGCTGCCAACGCACACAAGGGTGCTTCTGTCGTTGAGGTACTGCAGAACTGCGTAATCTTCAACAACGGCTGCCACGATGCAGTGTATAACAAGGCTGGTCGTGAGGAGAACGCCATCTACGTAGAGCACGGCAAACCATTGATCTTTGGTAAGGATCGTGAGTTCGGACTCGTACAGGAGGGCTTCGGACTGAAGATCGTGAAGATTGGTGAGAACGGCATCACAGAGAAGGATATCCTCGTACACGACGCACACTGTGAGGACAATACACTGCAGACCAAGCTCGCCCTCATGGGTAACGGTGACGGTTTCCCTGTAGCCCTCGGTGTAATCCGCGACGTTGAGGCTCCTACCTACGACGACTGCGTATCTGCACAGATAGAGGAGGTCAAGGCTGCCAAGAAGTATCACAACTTCGCTGAGCTCCTTGAGACCAACGACATCTGGGAGGTTAAGTAAAACAGAATGTAACAAGTATTTTATTTTACAATAAGTACAAAGGTAAAACAACCATATTTCTTTGATAACTCAAAGTAATATGGTTGCTTTGTCTTTTCTGATACAATTTATCTCATGATTGACATCATCATCGAATGCATAACAGAATTTGTTTTTAACCACATGGTATTTGCCGTGGTAGTGCTGTTCCTAATCCTGTTTTTACTCTACATGGCCTGCCGGTATTATTGGAATGTATATACAGGCAGGTGGACCACGACAATGGATTACCTTAAGAAAGATGAGACGTGTGTGGGCAAGCGTATAATATACGTGGAGATGATGAGCCGGGAGCAGATAGACCGTGCCATTGACAACTTCATCGAGATGTATGACAGCGAAGAATCGCACGTAGAAAGACCTTATATACAGGCAACAGCTACGGGCTTTACGCTCACGCTGAAGAACTCCACTACATACGATTTGTTTTGCTACTGGGTGAACTATCTTGTTTATTCTGATGAGGAAAAACGATTCAACAAGTATGTCACCGCACTTTATGAGGTGCCTTGTGATGCAGAAGGCGTATGGAGGCAGTTTGCCGGCGAGACGTTGAAATTCTTCATTCCGGAATCAGACGATGAATACGACAACGTATATTTCATCACTAAGGACAACCGCCGTTTCAAGCAGGAGTTTGATGGTCCGTTGATACCGATGAGCGTAGCTTGCCCTCATGGGTAACGGCGACGGTTTCCCAGTAGCCCTCGGTGTAATCCGCGACGTTGAGGCTCCTACCTACGACGACTGCGTTACAGCGCAGATAGAGGAGGTAAAGGCAGCCAAGAAGTATCACAACTTCGCAGAGCTCCTTGAGACCAACGACATCTGGGAGGTGAAGTAATCGTTACATACCCATCCTTACTCCACCACTCACATGGAGGGGTAGGGGAATAAGGAAACAGCCATATTTCTTGCAATCATGCAAAGAAAGTATGGCTGTTTCTTTATTTATAGAAATATGGAATATTGTCGATTGTAAGGCCGTTCTTTGTAACTTCCAGAGGTTTGTTGCGCCAATTCCATTGCTGCACCACGGAGTTCTTTATATTATCGGCTATACGTTCCGACATGTTCATTTCATTGTCATACGCAACCTCCCTGTGTGCCTGCATTCTCATGTTATTGGTCTCCTCATCCTGTTTGTCGATATATGGGTTTTTGTCATGGAGAGATTCTACGTAACATGATACGTCGTTGTAGGTGACAGTTGTTGACAACTGGTTGTCTTCGATACGATATGTACCATAGATGTTGACAAGTACTGATTTATTTTGTTTGATTCCACCATAACTTGATTTTGTGAAACGCTTGCGATGCAGCTTGGCTTTAAACGTTCCGTCTTTTTTGAATTTGCAGTAGCCTTGCATGTTCCAGTAATCCAGTTTCAGGCTTTCAATAAACTCTTTTGAGCACTGCCATTTACCTGCTATGCTCTGTGCGCTTGCTGTCAAGGTAGTGAAGATGACAAGAATGATGATAGATAAGAGATTTTTGTTGTTCATTGTTTTGTTTTTCGTTAGTGTCTGCAAAGATAAAACAAATAAATGAGATGCATTTATATTCGTGGGGAAATTAAATGAATTTTAACATGCAAGCTGAAACAAAACAGGAAGTGGTGAGGGCAGACATTTTTTCGTCACGCATAGAGCAGAAAATCGTCAATAGTGCGAAAAATGCAGGTTTTGCGCACATTTTGCATCGTTTTGCTCATTTTTTAAACATATAAAATAAGGGAAAGTAGTAATTTTGCATTGCAATCGGAAAAGAAACTATTGTGATAAATAGTAAGAAATGTTATTTTGTGACGTAGGTCGTCAGACCGAAATTCCGGATAACATAATAGTTTAAAGGAATTAAATAAGTGAAAGAAATATTAGTTACAGTTAGTTAGGACAAAAGAATCTATAATGTATTGATTGATTGGCGTCTCATTGTATGTGAATACGGTGAGGCGCATTTTTTTGTACATTTTCTTCCTGTGATATTTTGTAATTTGGAGAAAAATTGCTAACTTTGCCAATTGTAATAACTGCATGAACATGTGCGTCGTTCGTGCTGTATGCGGAGAATATAAACAATGTAAATAAATCTATATATGAAAAATCCATGGACATGGGTGCCTTCACTTTATTTTGCAGAGGGTCTTCCTTATGTAGCGGTGATGACCATCGCATTGATACTCTACAAACAGCTCGGATTGTCAAATACCGACATCACCTTCTATACATCATGGCTTTACTTGCCATGGGTGATAAAGCCGTTGTGGAGTCCGTTTATAGATTTGTTTAAGACCAAGCGATGGTGGATCGTAACCATGCAGCTGCTAATCGGCGCAGCCTTCGGCGGCGTGGCATTTACCATTCCTACATCGTTCTGGCTGCAAGGCACACTGTGCTTCTTCTGGCTCATGGCATTCTCCAGCGCTACCCACGATATTTCTGCCGACGGCTTCTACATGCTCGGACTCTCACAGCACGAGCAGACATTCTTCGTAGGCATACGATCCATGTTCTATCGCTTCGCCACCATATTCGGTCAGGGAATACTCGTCATGGTGGCAGGCAACCTGCAGGTGATATTCCGTAACAGCATAGCATATTCATGGAGCTTGCTGTTCTATGGCATAACCGGACTGTTCATTGCCTTGTGGCTGTGGCATTCATACGTACTGCCACGCCCGAAGGAAGACGTTGCGCGTACGGGCATAACGACAAAGACTATAATGCACGACTTCGTTGCTACGCTCAAGACCTTCTTCCAGAAGGAGCAGGTGGTGATAGGCATACTCTTCATGTTGCTTTACAGAATGCCGGAGGGACTGCTCTCAAAGGTGTCATCGCTGTTCCTTATCGATGAACTTCACAACGGTGGCTTGGGCCTGTCACCTCAGGAGTATGGCTTCGTTCAGGGCACCGTGGGTGTCATTGGTCTCACGCTCGGCGGCATACTCGGCGGTATTGCGGCAAGTAGGGACGGACTGAAGAAGTGGCTGTGGCCGATGGTGTGCGCCATCACCCTGCCAGACGTCGTTTATGTATATATGGCATACGCCATGCCTTCAGACCTTCTGACCATCAACGTCTGCGTATTCATTGAGCAGTTTGGCTATGGATTCGGCTTTACGGCATACATGCTATACCTTATATATTATAGCCGTGGCGAATATAAGACCAGCCACTATGCCCTGTGTACGGCGTTCATGGCACTTTCAATGATGATACCGGGACTCTTTGCCGGTGCACTGCAGGAGTTTGTAGGTTATCGTATGTTCTTCATCATCGTGATGATATTCTGCAGCGTCACCTTCATAGTGACATCATTGCTGAAGATCGATCCAGAGTTTGGCAAGAAGAAAGTCGTAGCGGAAGAGACTGAGGAAGAGATATAAGTAAACCAGTGTATATGGCCTTCCTCCATATTATATATAGCATCAGGCAGAATTTGCGAACAAACGAAACACTCACCTAAAACGCAAAATAGATGTTAACAGATGCAGAAAATCCCCATCGTGCAGGAAAATTATACTTCACGAAGGGGATTTTCCTTACATAACGATAGCTTTCAGTCCATTATTTACGCCTTTCTACCCTATAAAATACAGGAAAAATTGCTGATAGTTAGTAATTTATAGTGAAAAAATTTGGAGAAATGAAAAAAAAGTCGTAACTTTGCACCCGCAAATTGAAGTATTGTCGTCATGATAATACAGAGGTTTTGCGTAAACTATTTATTATTAACAAATTAAAAACAAAAAGACAAAAGCAATGATTATTGTACCTGTTAAGGAAGGCGAGAACATTGAGCGCGCCCTGAAGAAGTTTAAGAGAAAGTTTGAGAAGACTGGTGTTGTTAAGGAGCTCCGCTCACGTCAGCAGTTCAACAAGCCTTCTGTTCTTAAGCGCTTGAAGATGGAGCACGCTGTCTATGTTCAGCAGCTGCGTCAGGCCGAGGAAGCATAAAAATAGGGCGGGACAGTGATTGTCCGCTCTTTTTTATTTAAAACTCGTTAAAAAATTTGGTGGTCTGAATTTATTTGAGTAAATTCGCATCATGATTACCGACGACTTCCTAAGATATCTGGAGGCAGAGAAAGATGCCTCGCCGCTAACGGTGAGAACCTACGGCGAAGCTATCAATGACTACTTGGGATATCTCGGAAGGCTGGAAGGTAACATAAGTCCAGAAGATGCCGACGGCGACATAGTACGCGGATGGGTGGAAAGCATGGTGGAACGTGGATACAAAGCTACAAACACATGCAAGAAACTCAGCGCAGTCAAGTCGCTCTACAGATACGCTCTGAGAAAAGGCATCATAGAATGTGACCCTGCCCACAATGTGCCAGGACCGAAAAAGCAAAAGACACTGCCGGTATTCCTGAGGGAGACGGAAGCGGAAGAACTGTTTGACGGTCTGCAATGGGACATGAGCAATATAAAGGATGTACGCGCACGTACATTATTATTAATGCTCTACTCTACGGGCATGAGGCGGGCGGAGATAATCTCGCTACGCGACAAAGACGTAAGTCTTGCAAGGCGAGAGGTGAAGGTAACGGGAAAAAGGCGCAAGCAGCGCATAATACCGTTGGGACAGGAGATGATCGACGCATTGACGCTCTATCAGCAGATGCGAGATGAAGAGATACCTGTCGCAGATGATACGGAAGCCCTGTTTCGTAACGATAAAGGGAAGCAGATGACTGATGCACAGGTGTACGGCATGGTGAAGAAATATCTTTCACTCGTCACCACGCAGAAGAAACGGTCGCCCCACGTCATGAGACACTCCTTCGCCACTGCAATGCTAAACCATGACGCAAAACTTGGAAGCGTGCAGAAACTGCTGGGGCATGAAAGCCTCAATACAACGCAGATATATACACACGTCACATTCGAAGAACTGAAGCGAACCTATTCAAAAGCCCATCCAAGGGAAACAGATTAAATCCCGAGGGCACATTTATTAACCATTTAAAATCAAGAACTATGGAGATAAAGATTCAGGCCGTCCATTTCGACGCAACAGAGAAATTACAGGAGTTTGCCACAAAGAAAGTGGAAAAGCTCGCTAAGTCTTACGATGATATACAGAAAGTAGAGGTGCAACTAAAAGTCGTCAAGCCTCAGACCGCACTGAACAAGCAGACTAGTATAACGGTTACGGCACCTGGATGTGGTGCTCAGTTCGTGGAGAAGACATGCGACACATTTGAAGAAGGAATCGACCTTTGTGTGGACGCAATGAGGGTTAAATTGACGAAAATGAAAGAAAAATCAAGAAATCATTAAAAAATTTGCCAAAAAGTTTGGTGGTTTCAAAAATTATGCGTACCTTTGCACCCGAAATCAAAAAGATGTCCGATAACGACACCGGTTTCGATGCTTGAAGATGCCTCTTTAGCTCAGTTGGCCAGAGCACGTGATTTGTAATCTCGGGGTCGTTGGTTCGAATCCGACAAGAGGCTCCCTAAGAGCAAAGGACGATGAGCAGAGGGACGCATAATAAGGGTGGTTACCAGAGTGGCCAAATGGGGCAGACTGTAAATCTGCTGTCTTTCGACTTCGGTGGTTCGAATCCATCACCACCCACTAAGCCAGCCATGATGAAAGGCTGGATTTGCGGAAACGCTTGTTCTTGTGTTAATCCCTGTAAATTTTTAATGGGTGGACAAAGAAGCAACGCCTTCGCATTTTTTTTCTGCGGAAATAGCTCAGTTGATAGAGCACTAGCCTTCCAAGCTGGGGGTCGCGGGTTTGAGCCCCGTTTTCCGCTCCAATGCACGCTTAATTTTTTAAGCACGCTGTATTAGCTCAGTGGTAGAG
>DGHL01000058.1:0-322 GCA_002392645.1 Prevotellaceae bacterium UBA3849 | reverse complement strand
TCAACTCTCAGATACAGCTCCACCTGATGTCGAGCCTGAACAAACCAGTTTACTAGACATTAAAAATTAAATAACAAATAAAAAATTAGAACAATGGCAAAAGAGACTTTCCAGCGTGACAAGACTCACGTAAACATCGGTACCATTGGTCACGTCGACCACGGTAAGACAACTCTGACCGCTGCTATCACAACTGTACTCGCAAAGAAGGGCCTTTCTGAGCTCAAGTCTTTCGATCAGATTGATAACGCTCCTGAGGAGAAAGAGCGCGGTATTACTATTAACACTGCTCACGTTGAGTATCAGACCGAGAAGCGTCACT
>DGHL01000032.1:14054-14179 GCA_002392645.1 Prevotellaceae bacterium UBA3849 | reverse complement strand
TATCACCGTGGTCGAGGTGAAGAACTATCTCTGGGTTCTCGCAGCCGAGTTCCTTTGCATACTCCACAGCGCCCTTGGCGAGATTGCGGAGGATAGTGCCGTTAGCATAGTTGCGTGCACCTTTC
>DGHL01000032.1:0-13986 GCA_002392645.1 Prevotellaceae bacterium UBA3849 | reverse complement strand
GCATGATGACAGGTGACTTTGTCTCTACTGCAGCCTGAACGATAGCCTGCATCTGCTCCATTGTGTTGAAGTTGAATGCTGGGATTGCATAACCGCCAGCAACGGCGCGCTTAAACATCTCACGGGTGTTTACGAGGCCGAGGTCTTTGTAATTTACCATTTTTTCTCCTTTAATATTGTATTATGTTAATCAGTTCCTTATTTTTTTGAGCAGTGCAAAGTTACTGCTTTATTTCAAAACGGACAAATTTTTTCTGCCTAAAAGTATTACGCATACCCACATTTCGCATTTTTTGCAAACTGCGCTTTGCAGTCGCAAGTGCATCTGCCATACCTATATATAATAGTATGGCACCGGCATCACCATCTGTAAAAGTGACTTAACGCCACATGGCGAATTGTGAAGAAAAGAAAAAATACGGATGTTTGTCGAAACATCAACTTGTTAATTCGTCTATCGAAAGTTAATAATTTGTCCGATTTTTTCAAAAAAACTAATTTTGCACCAGATTCTTTACGAGAACAGATCCTACCATTTTTCAAGTAACCATATTATTCTATACAACTATGCAAGAAATACTTAGCCAATATCCACCTATCACTCTCGAACAGATGAGCGAGGTCAAGTTGCTTAACCGCATAGACACGAAGTATGTGACCACCATCGACAAGCTGCAGGAGTTCCTGCGCATGGCAAAGGAACAGTATTACGTGCAGGACTACCACGGCCGCAGGCTGATGCCTTACCACACCATCTACCTCGACACGCCAAACCTCGACATGTATATGGCACATCAGGACGGCAAGCAGCACCGATACAAGGTGCGCATGAGAATGTACGAGAACGACGGCACGACATTCATGGAGGTGAAGAACAAGAACAACAAGGGACGCACGAAGAAGAAGCGCATCAGGATACCGGCATTGGACTACAGCAAGAGTGAGGCAAGGGAGTTCGTAAGCCACCAGGTACCATACGACGCTGACAGGCTTTCGCCTACGATAGAGAACCACTTCGAGCGCATCACGCTGGTAAACAAGCGCAAGACGGAACGCCTGACAATCGACGTGGACCTGAAACTGCACAACCTCATAAACGGCAATACAAAGGTGCTGGACAACCATGCCATCATAGAACTGAAGCGCGAGGGACTGATAGAGTCGCCTGCCATTGAAATGCTGCGCAACCTGCACATAGAGCAGTGCGGCTTCAGCAAGATGGCCCTGGGCATGGCAATGACTTCGCCTAACCTTAAGCAAAATATGTTCAAGATGCGCATTCACCAAATAGAAAAGATGGCACATCAGACTGTAACTGTTTAAAGGTGGGTTCTAAAAAGAATGAAGACAGACAGGGACTACAAAACGCTTTTTCATTAAATTTCAAACATAAAACAAACAAGAAACCAAAACAAACGATATGGAAGAATTAGAATTCATGGAATCACAGGTGATGAACGCCGACTTCTGGCAGCTCTTGGTACGATTCGTCTTCAACGCCGTAGTGACAGGAGCCATAGTAGGCTTCCTCTATTACCCAAAATGCCGCAGACGCGACTATTCATTCACGTTCATGCTCATAAGCATCAGCATCTTCATGATGATATTCCTGCTGGGCAGCGTAAAGGTGAAGATAGGCTTCGCACTCGGACTGTTTGCCATCTTCGGCATAATAAGATACCGAACGGAATCCATGCCGGTGCGCGAGATGACTTATCTGTTCGTCATCATTGCACTGTCGGTCATCAATGCTCTTTCCATCACATTCTCATGGGCTGAGCTGTTTGCCACCAACCTGCTGTTCTTCTTCAGCGTCATGGTGACGGAATGGAGCAAGTGGCTGCGCCACGTGAGCACAAAGACGATAAAGTACGACCGCATAGAACTGATCACTCCTGAGCACAGGCAAGAGCTCATAGCCGACTTGACACAGCGCACGGGACTGAACATACTGAAGGTGGAGATAGGCGACCTCGACTTCCTGAAGGACATGGCTATCATACGCATCAGCTACGAACCGGAAAACAACGACATCAACACCGCCGATGGTGCCGACGTACGATAAAAAACATATTCCGACATGAGAAACTTATCGCACATAATACGACTTGCACTGGTAACGGCAACAGCTATGATGCCGTTGCTGGTGCAGGCACAGTCAGACGACCTCGGCATGTGGCTCGGCGTAAGCGCAGAGAAACAGCTGGGCAATGGCTGGAGTGCCGAGGTGGAAGGTGAATGGAGAATGAAGGACAATATCTCTGCCACCGACCGCCTCAGCATAGGCATGACAGCCAACTACAAGTTCAACAAATGGCTGAAGGCTTCTGCCGGATATGAATTGATGGACTGCCGCAATGAGGGAGGACTGACAGAGAGCGGCAATTACTATAACAGCACATGCTGGTATCTGCGCCACAGACTGTCGGCAGCACTGACGGGAACGTGGAAGGCCGGAAGATGGAAGTTCTCCCTGCGTGAGAGATGGGTATATACCTATACCCCTTCATACGAGCGCCACCGCATGAGTATGAACGAGACATCTGCAAACTACGGCACAATATCTGACAAAGTAAAGAACGGCAAGGCTAAGAACGTACTGCGCAGTCGCTTGTCTGCGGAATACAACATTCCGAACTGTCACTTCACTCCATACGGTTCCGCAGAGATATACAACGCATGGGACATACAGAAGATACGATACACCCTGGGCACCGAATACAAGTTCAACAAGCAGCACTCAATAAAACTCTACTACCTGTTTCAAGACAGAAAGAGCGAGGATGAGGACGAGAGTGTGCAGGACCAGCACGTAATAGGCGCAAGCTATAACTTCAAATTCTAAAGATGAGACACTCCTTTTTATATATTCCAGCACTATTCGCCATCACCGCCTGCGGCAACATGGACGACTTCCCCGAACTCGCAGCCATAAGCGAACAGGAGGAGACAGAGGTGACGGTCAACCTTACCGACACCATACGCATAAACGAGACACCGCTCAGCGGTGAGGTGGAGACCGTACCGTCGGCTACGGCTGGCGAGGACGGCTACAAGGATTTCGTAGAGAATTTCCTATACGACGATGACAGCGGCACATGGGACGATGGCGTAAAGACGCTTGAGGTTACTTTTACTGACGATGACGCTACATACGTATTCAAGAACAAGAACGGCAAGGTGAAGGAACTTGACACATCAACGCTGAACGTCACTACCGACGGCGCTCACATAACAGTGAATGCCTACAAGAAGATGAACTACATACTCAATGGTTATACCACCAACGGCAGTTTTAAGATATACAGCGACAAGAAGTTCATCGTAACGCTCAACGGCGTCAGCATCACCAACCCTTCAGGAGCTGCAATAAACTGCCAGA
The DNA here is from genome assembly GCA_002392645.1 of Prevotellaceae bacterium UBA3849. Lineage (GTDB taxonomy): Bacteria > Bacteroidota > Bacteroidia > Bacteroidales > Bacteroidaceae > Prevotella. The sequence goes on along the minus strand of DGHL01000032.1, from coordinate 10,604 downwards.
AGGGCGAGGACGGCGGCAAACGATGCTTCCTCGTAGTCAACGACGGAACGAGCAATTACCTATGCGACGGTGACACTTACAACACTCCGGAAGGTGAAGACGAAAAGGGCACCATATTCTCCGAAGGCAAAGTATGCATAAGCGGCGGCGGCTACCTTAACGTCAAGAGTGTCGGCAAGCATGCATTCGTGAGCGACGACTATGTATATCTGCACAAAGGTCCGCAGATTACCATAACACCAGCTGCCGGCTATGACGGCATCAAGACTAACGACGGCGTGCACATTGCTGGCGGCGTGCTCAACATATCATGCTCCGGATATGCATCAAAGGGTATCAACACTGAGGGAAACATCGACATCAGCGGTGGCAGGACTACAATAGTAAGCAATGCCCTGACAGCTAACAGCGACGACGACACAAGTAAACCGTACTGTATAAAGTGCGACTCCACTTTCCTGATTTCCGACGGTGCACTGCTATTGTCTGCATCCAACGAGCAGAACAACGGCATCAAGGTAAAGCAATCGCTTACCGTTGACGGCGGAACAATGGTGATAGTCTCAGCAGGCACGCCAATGTCCTACGATTCGCTGATACTCAACAGTGGCGTCATATATGTAAACAACGAGGAATTATATAAGACAAAGAATGAAGACGAAGAAAACTAACATAACTAACATAACTAACAAAACAAATTAAGCAATGAAAAAGAATCTTTTTATCATCGCTGCGGCTATGATCATAACGAGTTGCGGCAGCGATGACTTCAGCAACATCTATTCAGGCACCGGAAACTCTTCCTCTGGTTCCGGCTCTATCTCCGGAGGCAGCACTAACGCTACGGAGATTGGAACCACCGACATAACCTCAATGGATATCAGCACCGATGCCACTGCGCTAACCAACGAGAGCGAGGTGACCGACGCTTCAAACGAAGACTTTGTAGAGAACCTGCTTGCAGAAGAAACTGACGGACTGAAGACACTTACCATCACATACAACGGCACAAGTGTCGCATGGACATACTGCAAGAAAAGCGGTGCAGTAATAGCCGAGTCATCAACTGCCGGCGACAGCTATAGCGACGAAGACATAACGATAGCCAAGTCTGGTGCCCACATCACCGTCAATGCCGCTAAGAAAATGGACTACATACTGCAAGGCAGCACGTCTGACGGAAACTTCAAGATATACAGTGAGAAGAAGTTCATTATCGACCTCAACGGCGTCACAATGACTAACAAAAGCGGTGCGGCCATCAACATACAGAAGGGCACCGACGGCGACAAGCGTTGCTACCTACGCGTGGCAGACGGTACAAAGAACGTACTCTCTGACGGCTCCTCATACGTCACTGCCGACGGCGAGGATGAGAAAGGCGTGATATTCTCCGAGGGCCAGATTCTCGTCAGTGGCACAGGCACGCTGACTATAGCTGCCAATGGCAAGAACGGCATAGCAAGCGATGATTACGTTTACATGCACAAAGGCACTAACATCAGCATCACTCCTGCGGCAGGATATGACGGTATCAAAGCCAACGATGGTATATACATAGCCGGCGGCGTACACAACATAACATGTTCTGGCAATGCCCCGAAAGGCCTGAACTGCGACTCTCTGATACAAGTCAGCGGCGGACGCACCACCATCATCAACTCCGGAGTGGCTGTGTATGACTCTACGGAGAAGGACTACAGCCAGCCTTCTTGCGTAAAGTGTGACTCTGCCGTAGTGGTAACAGGCGGAGAACTGCTATGCAAATCTACCGGAAACGGTGGCAAAGGCATACGTGCAGCACTGACATACTTACAGAATGGGGGCACGGTGAAGATCATAACGAAAGGTTCTACGGTTGGCAGCAACAGCAGCGATGCCGAGTCAAAAGGCCTACACGCAGGTTCAAAGAGCACTTCTACCGGTGACATAACGATTAATGGCGGCAACCTCATAGTAAGATGCACCGGCGGCGAAGGCTCCGAGGGCATCGAGAGCAAAAACTCCATAACGATAAACGGCGGAATGGTGGAAAGCTACTGTTACGATGATGCCATAAACGCTGCAAAGAAACTGACGATAAACGGCGGATACGTATATGGCTACGCTACCAACAACGACGGCATAGACTCCAACGGCACCATAACAATTAACGGCGGTGTGGTGTTTGGCAGCGGCGCATCGGCTCCTGAAGAAGGACTGGACTGCGACCAAAACACTTTCGCCATAACCGGCGGCGTAGTGGTCGGCATAGGTGGAGCCACAAGTACGCCTACATCATCGGTATGCAAGCAGCCCGTCGTCATAACCAGTGCATCGCTCAGTGCAAATTCAGTACTCGCACTGACAAACTCAAGCGGCACCTGCATAATGGCTTTCAAGGTTCCTTCACGCTATAACGGCACATACACGTTGTTGCTGTCTGCCCCAGGACTTGCCACCGGCAGCACATACAACTTCGTAAGCGGAGCCACCGTCAGCGGTAATTCGTTCCAAGGTGTATGCTATAGCGGCATCTCCATCAGCGGCGGAAGCACGTCATGGTCCTACACCCAAAGCAGCATGGTGACGGGAAGCTCCACAAACAGCATGGGAGGAATGCCTGGCAACAGACCTTTCTAAACATTTTATATACCATTTCCGAGAAAAAACGTAGCAATTCCTCTTTATAGAAAAAAAACGTCTTTGCGCCAATAAGGCGCAAAGACAAAAAAACGACAATTCTGAGAATTCAGGCAGCCTGTCGCAATGACATCGCAATGGTTATCTGTAATTCTCAGAATTGTCGTTCTGTATTATTGTGCAAATATCGTTCTATACAAATGCGGAAGTATCTTCTTAACCTACCTGACTCAAGCCCATCTCCGTCGCCTTCTGAACGAGTAATTGCATCAATGGCTCACGCTCGTTCTCCACTCTGTTATCAAGTACGGCATCTTTCAGATACTGTTTCAGGTCGCCAACCTCCTTTGATGGCTTAAGTCCAAACATCTGCATTATCTCGTTGCCATCGATACATGGCTGCAGCAACCGCTCGAAGTCACGTTGCTTTAGGTCTTCTATCTTATCGCGCACAAGCTGGTAGTTGTCACGGAAGCGCTGCTTGCGCACCTGGTTCTTGCTCGTTATATCTGCCTCACACAGTAACATGAGGTCGTCAATGTCGTAACCAGCATCGTTGACCAGTCTGCGTACAGCACTATCGGTCACTTCATTATCGGCTATCACAATGGGGCGCATGTGCATATCCACGAGTTTCTGCACATATTTCATCTTCATATCCATAGGCAGTTTCAGCCTGCGGAATATGCCTGGCACCATCTTGGCACCTATATGGTCATGAGAATGGAAAGTCCATCCCTGCACATTGTCCCACCGTTTGCTCCTCGGCTTACCCACGTCGTGAAGCAATGCTGCCCAACGCAGCCACAGCCCGCCGTCTGCCTTCACCACGTTCTCGAGTACTTCAAGCGTATGGTAGAAGTTATTCTTATGCGCCTTGCCGTTACGTTCCTCCACAATGTCCATGACAGACAGTTCCGGAAGTACCAGTGACAGAAGTCCGCAGCGCTGCAAGTCAACTATGCCGCGGCTGGGATGCTTCGTCATGAGAATCTTGTTGAGTTCCTCATGTATGCGCTCACCAGATATTATCTTTATGCGCTCTGCATTACGCTCCAACGCCTCGAAGGTCTCATCATCGATATAGAAATTGAGTCTTGTGGCGAAACGAATGCAGCGCAACATGCGCAATGGGTCGTCAGAGAATGTAATGTCCGGATCGAGCGGAGTGCGTATTATGCCATCCCACAAGTCATCAAGTCCGTTGAACGGATCGACCAACTCGCCGAAGCGGTCCTTGTTAAGGCATATCGCCATGGCATTGATGGTGAAATCGCGGCGGTTCTGGTCATCTTCCAACGTACCGTCCTCCACTATCGGCTTACGTGAATCACGCTGATAGCTTTCCTTGCGGGCACCGACAAACTCCACCTCCACTGCTCCCTCATCTGGATTCTCCAGGTTATACTTTACTCCTTCTGGGTAATACTTCACCTGCGCCGTACCGAAATTCTTGAATACAGACAGGTGGGCACGCCTGCCGAGCTTCTCCTTCAGCCGCTTTGCCACGGCAATACCCGAACCTACGACAACGCAATCGATGTCGTCAGACTGGCTTTCGAGGAAGATGTCTCTCACATAACCACCCACTACATAGCAATCCAGCTGCAACTCATCTGCTGCAGCTGAAATCATATGGAATATGTCTTTATCAAGTATCTGCGCCAGTTCGGCGTCGGTGTACTCCTTCATCTAATAATCGTATATCGTCTGTTGTTACTTCTTTCGTTTCTTTTTAGTCGTTGCCTTGCGACGCTTTACGGTCGTCTTGCGCTTTACTGTGTTGCCCTTCTTATTCTTCGCAACATCACTTGCAGTTTTTTCTGCCACGCCAGCATCAGCCTTGCCGTCTTTTTCCATCGCATGACCATCCGGCGTCATAGTAGCCTTGGCGTCTTTTTCTGCATGATGCGTTTTGACATCTTTCTCCGTATGATGCGACTTTGCGTCTTTTTCTGCATGATGCGACTTGTCCTTTTCCTTAGCTGCACCGTTTTTATGATTTTTTCCCTTCTGCCATTCAGGTGTAATATCATTATCCCTGTGCGTCATCTCCAACTCCAGTTCTGGCATTGAGTATTCCTTCGGCTTGTAAGGTATCTCTGTATCGTCATAGACTGACACCTCTACCATTGCCACACCTGCCGAAAGCATGCCAAGGCGACGCGCTGCCTCATAGGACAAGTCAACTACCCTACCCCTTGTAAATGGACCGCGGTCTATAACTCTCACTATCACCTCTTTTCCATTGGCAGGGTTCTTCACGAGCAACTTTGTACCAAATGGGTGCGTACGGTGTGCACATACCAGCGAATCATTGTTCAGTCTCTCGCCACTGCTGGTCCTATGGCCGTCAATTCTTCTTGAATAATAGGAAGCCTTGCCTTTCTGCAGGCTTTTCTGCTGGGCGCATACGGGGATGGCAGTCGTCATCAACAACGACACAAGTGCCATCACGCACCCCGCAAGATGTCGTAATGTCAGCATAATTCTGGTGGGTATATTTGTTTGTAACAGATGCAAAAGTAGCACTTTTTCATGAATTTGGCAATAAATTGGTCAAGTTTTCTGTTCTCTTTATTAAATATACGGGGAAAATTTGGTTGTTACGCAGTTTTTTTGTACCTTTGCACATCAAATACTTAAACTAGTTTAATTATTTTTTCGGAAAAATGGCAGAAGTAAAGAAAATCAAGACTGCTCTGGTGAGCGTCTTTCACAAGGACGGACTTGACGAGCTCCTTGCGAAACTGAACAAGGAGGGAGTGAAGTTCCTCTCTACTGGTGGTACACAGAAATTCATTGAATCTCTCGGCTATGAGTGCGAGGCTGTAGAGAACGTAACAACATATCCATCCATCCTGGGTGGACGAGTTAAGACCCTGCACCCAAAAATCTTCGGTGGCATACTTGGCCGTCGCGGACTGCAGGACGACCTTGACCAGATGGCAAAATATGAGATTCCTGAGATTGATCTCGTAATCGTTGACCTCTATCCATTCGAGCAGACCGTAGCAAGCGGCGCTTCTGAGGCTGACATCATCGAGAAGATTGACATAGGCGGTATATCTCTCATCCGTGCAGGAGCTAAGAACTTCAAGGACGTGGTCATCGTGCCTTCTAAGGCAGAGTATGGTGTATTGCTCGACATCCTGAACAAGAAGGGTGCGCAGACCGACATTGAGGACCGTCGCATGTTCGCTACCCGCGCATTCGGTGTAAGCTCACACTACGACACAGCCATCAATTCATGGTTCGTAGCCACAAACAAGTAAGATTCGTGAATTAAAAAACAGATATAGAATTATATGGGATTCTTTTCATTCACAAAGGAAATCGCCATGGACCTCGGCACAGCCAACACCATCATCATGCATGATGACAAGATTGTGGTTGACCAGCCATCCGTGGTAGCGATAGACAGCGACACAAACCAGATGATAGCTGTGGGTGAGCGCGCTAAGAGCATGTATGAGAAAACCAACGAGCGCGTAAAGACGGTACGTCCTCTGCGCGACGGTGTGATAGCCGACTTCTCTGCCTGCGAACTGATGATGCGCGGACTTATCAAGATGGTACAGACCGGACGTCATCTCTTCTCACCATCACTTCGTATGGTTATCGGCGTGCCTTCTGGCTCTACCGAGGTTGAGCTTCGTGCCGTACGTGACTCTGCCGAGCATGCTGACGGTCGCGACGTTTACCTTATCTTTGAGCCTATGGCTGCAGCTGTAGGTATAGGCCTTGACGTTGAGGCACCAGAAGGAAACATGGTTGTCGATATCGGCGGTGGCTCTACTGAGATTGCGGTGATATCACTTGGCGGCATTGTCTGCAACAACTCAATTCGTATTGCAGGCGACGAGCTCACAAGCGACATTCAAGACTACATGTACCGTCAGCACAACGTGAAGGTATCCGAGCGTATGGCTGAGCGTATCAAGATCAACGTAGGCTCTGCTCTCAGCGACCTCGGCGACGAGGCTCCTGAGGAGTACGTAGTGAACGGTCCTGACCGTATCACCACACTGCCACGTAAGGTGTCTGTATGCTATCAGGAGATAGCTCACTGCATCGACAGAACCGTAACGAAGATTGAGGATGCTATACTGTCAGCCCTTGAAGGTACACCACCAGAGCTTTACGCCGACATCGTAAAGAACGGTATCTACCTCAGCGGTGGCGGTGCACTGCTCCGCGGACTTGACCGCCGTCTGGAGAACAAAATCGGTATTCCATTCCACGTTGCAGACGACCCACTGCACAGCGTAGCAAGGGGCACCAGCATAGCACTGAAAAACATAGGACGTTTCTCATTCCTCATGAGATAACACACTTGATAGTCGCGGAAAGCGGCGCTGAAAGTTGAATGTAATGCGTCAGCACATCAGTCTGATATAAAGCAGGCGAAATGACTGTTGACTGTCACATTCAACTTTCAGCACTCATTTCCCGACACTTCTTATAAATCATGCGAAATCTACTTGACTTTATAAGCAAACACTACCATTGGCTCATCTTCATAGCTTTGGAGGCAGTCAGTCTTGTACTGCTATTCAGCTACAACAGCTATCAAGGTTCGGTATGGATATCATCCGCAAACTCAATAGCAGGAAAGGTATATGAACATGAGTCAAAGATACGCTCATACCTTGCACTCGCCGAGCTCAACAGCGAGCTGACCTCACGCAACCAATACCTGGAGTATCAGTTGCAGGCAATGAGGGACGAACTCGAAAAGCAAGGCTTTGACTCCACGCACATTGCCGGGATAACCGATCCGAGCGGATACAAGATCATACATGCAAAGGTAGTATCCAACAGCATCGACAAGACCGACAACTTCATAACCATCGACAAGGGTGAGGCAGACGGCGTGAAGCGCGACATGGGTGTAGTGTCAGGCACTGGCGTAGTGGGCATCGTGTATCTTGCCGGGCAGCACTACTCCGTGGTGATACCCGTATTATCTTCAAAGTCAAGCATCAGCTGTAAGATTGAGAAGAAGCAATACTTCGGCTACCTGCGATGGAACGGTGGTGCAAGCAACCTCGCATACGTTGACGAGGTTCCACGCCATGCTCACTTCAAACTCTATGAAAGAGTCGTGACTTCTGGATACTCATCTGTCTTCCCACAGGGAATACCCGTAGGAAAGATACTGCATGTATTCAACTCTCCCGACGGACTGTCATACAGGCTGCAGGTTCAGCTCTACACTGACTTCGGCAATCTTCGCGACGTATGCGTGATTGACAACACCCACATGCATGAGCAACTGGAGATTCTGCGTGCTGCGCAAGACTCTCTCTCAACGAAAACCAAAGAGTAAATGCTATACATATTCCTCATAATCGCCTTTACACTGTTACAGGCTTTACTGATAGGGCACATCCATATTCTCGGTGTTGCCACACCTCTTTTATATGTATATTTCGTACTGCTCTTTCCCCACAATTTCCCTAAGTGGGCGCAGCTACTGCTATGCTTTGCGATGGGACTCTCCATCGATATGTTCAGCAACACTCCCGGCCTCGCTGCAGCATCCATGACACTGTTGGGCTTCGTACAGCCCTACACGTTGGAACTGTTCTTGAAGAAAGAGGACGAGCCCGACCTGCGTCCAGGCATAGCTACTATGGGCTTCACCAGATTCCTGGTGTACTCCATCATGCTCGTGGTACTCTACTGCCTCGTATTCTTCTCACTCGAGGCTTTTGCCGTGATAAACGCCACTGAGTGGCTGCTTACCACATTCGGCAGCATGCTCCTTACATTAATAACAATCATTATCATCGACAGTGTAAGGAGGTAACATCTATGCGCGACTACTCTAACAGGAAGTTCATCATCGGCGGAGCGGCTATCATCATTGTGATAGTCTATACACTGCGTCTGCTCATGCTCCAGATCATGAGCGATGACTACCGTAAGAGCGCTGACTCTAACGCTTTCCTTAAACAAACCGAATATCCTGCGCGCGGCTGTATCTTCGACCGCAAGGGCAAACTGCTCGTGTTCAACCAACCGTCATACGACGTCATGGTGGTGATGAACGAGGCAAAAGACCATATCGACACCCTCGCACTGTGCGAGGCTCTCGGCATCACACGCGATTTCTTCGACAAACGTATGGCTGACATCAAGGACCGCGAGAAGAATCCTGGATACTCACGCTTCACACAACAAGTCTTTATTACGCAACTTGACGAACAGGATTTCGCCGTTTTCCGCGAAAAGCTGTTCCGCTTCCCCGGTTTCTACATACAGCGACGCACACTGAGGCAATACCAATACCCATACGGTGCACACGTATTGGGCGACGTTGCTGAGGTATCACAAGGCGATATCGAGGAAGACAACTACTACATAAAGGGCGACTACATCGGCAAGCTCGGCGTGGAGCGTTCATACGAGAAACAGCTGCGCGGCGAAAAAGGCGTACAGATTCTCCTGCGTGATGCGCACGGACGCGTTCAAGGTCACTACCAGAACGGCAAATACGACCGCAGACCAGTACCAGGCAAGAATCTCACCTTATCTATAGACATAGACCTGCAAGCACTCGGCGAGCGTCTGATGGAGGGCAAGATTGGCAGTATCGTAGCCATAGAACCATCCACGGGCGAGGTGTTGTGCATGGTATCATCACCTACATACGACCCAAGAATACTGACGGGACGTCGTCGCGGCAAGAACCACCTCGCACTGCAGCGCAACGTATGGAAGCCACTGCTCAACCGAAGCATCATGGGACAATACCCACCGGGCTCCACATTCAAGACATCGCAGGCACTAACCTTCCTTACAGAAGGCATCATAACACCACAGACGGCATTCTCATGTCCACACGGATTCTCTTTCAAAGGTCTCCATGTGGGTTGTCACGGTCACGCCTCACCACTGTCTCTCGTACCGGCACTGTCAACATCATGTAACGGTTTCTTCTGCTGGGGACTATACTATATGATAGGCAACCGCAAGAAATACGGCAAGCCGCACAATGCAATGAACGTATGGCGAGACTATATGGTATCAATGGGATTCGGATACAAGACGGGCATCGACCTGCCGGGCGAGAAGCGCGGACTGATTCCTAACGGTGACTACTACGACAATGCCTACAAAGGCTCATGGAACGGACTTACTGTCATTTCCATATCTATCGGACAGGGCGAGGTTAACCTCACCCCTCTGCAGATAGCCAACCTCGCCGCAACCATAGCCAACCGCGGCTACTACGTCACTCCGCACGTGGTCAAGGCCATACAGAACGAACGACTTGACACCACATACACCAAGAAGCACTACACCAAAGCCTCACGCGAGGCTTACGACTGGGTAGTCCAGGGTATGAGGGCTTCTGCCACCGGTGGCACCTGTCACGCATTGAGCCGCTACCCTTACGTAGCATGTGGTAAGACCGGTACCGCACAGAACCGTGGTCGCGACCACTCCGTATTCATGGGTTTCGCTCCTATGGACAATCCTAAGATCGCCATTGCTGTATATGTAGAGAATGGTGGTTTCGGTGCAGACTTCGGTGTGCCTATCGGTGCCGTCATGATGGAGCAATATCTCACCGGCAAGCTCTCGCCTGCTGCACAGGCATGGGCAAATGCACTGCAAAGTCGACACATTGCATACGGCGACAGCGACCGATAAGACTTATCATAATATCAAATACACATCGTATTTAACTTACTATTCCTTGCGATATTTCTCACCAAAGCTATTTCTGGTCTGAAATATCGCAATTTTTCGTATTATTACCAACCTAATAATTACCAATACCAAACAAGACACAAAACATCTGCAGCTTACAAGCCGCGTTATAATTATAGGTGGGTTCTAATAATTCCCACTGTCAGATTTTTGAATTTATTTCGAGGGCAAAATGTTAGCTGATAAGGGAGCATAGCGGGCTATGTGACCGCAGAAGTTAACAGTTTGCACCGAAAGAAAACAAAAATATGACATAA
>DGHL01000048.1 GCA_002392645.1 Prevotellaceae bacterium UBA3849 | reverse complement strand
CAGCGAAGATGCATGGATAAACTTTCTATTCTTGTATCTTCGCTTTTTTATGTAGTTGTGTGAATACGGTAAAGGTGGGTTCTAATAATTCCCACTGTCAGATTTTTGAATTTGTTTCAAGGGCAAAATGTTAGCTGATAAGGAAGCATAGCGGGCTATGTGACCGCGGAAGCTAACAGTTTGTACTGAAAGAAAACAAAAATATGACATAATGTTATTCATGTAATTAACTAATTTAACTCGTGGGAATTTTTAGAACCCACCTAAAACGAGAATATAAGGAAAAAACTTTAAAAATATGAACAAATTATTACTTCTACTATCAACCTTTACACTTTCGCTGTGCGCAGAAGCACAGACTCTCTCAACTGCCAAACCTGGCGCACGTTGGTGGTGGTTAGGCTCTGCCGTTGACAAGACGAACCTCCGTTGGAACATGGAGCAGTATGCTTCTCATGGCATCGGAGCACTTGAAATCACACCGCTCTATGGTGTACAGGGCAATCAGGCTAACAACATCGACTATCTGTCTCCCAAATGGATGGAGATGCTGCGCTTTGTTGAGGAAGAGGGCAAGCGACTCGGAATCGAAATTGACATGAACAATGGTACCGGATGGCCATTCGGCGGTCCTACTACCAGCATTGACGATGCCGCTTGCAAGGCTGTATTCGTTGACACTACGTTTGATGCCAACATACTGAAGAAAGGCATACGCCTTCAGGTTCCGGCAAAGGAACAGAAGTATGCACGCCTCGACTTCGTCATGGCTTTCCCAAGCAACATCAAGGGCTATAAAGGCGGCCCTGTTGACGTCACAACATCCGTCAGCAATGGCACCCTTACATGGAACGCTCCTAAGAAAGGCTCATGGCGCATCATAGCCCTATATGTCAGCCGCACGCGTCAGATGGTGAAGCGCGCTGCCCCGGGCGGCGCCGGCTACGTCATTGACCATTTCGACAAGAATGCCGTGGGTAACTATCTCGCCAAGTTCGACAAGGCTTTCAGCGAGACTTCCACTCCATGGCCTCATACATCATTTAATGACTCTTACGAGGTATATGGAGCCGATTGGACCCCTACCCTGCCTGCTGAGTTCGAGGCTCGTCGCGGCTATTCACTCAAGACCAGCATTGACAAGCTTGTTGACAGAGACACCACAGTGGTACACGACTACCGCGAGACTATCTCTGACATGTTACGCGAGAATTTCACCAATCAGTGGGTCAACTGGGCTCATTCACATAACATGCAGGTTAGGAACCAGGCTCATGGCTCTCCTGCCAACATTCTTGACCTCTATGCAGCTGTTGACATTCCTGAGATTGAGGGATTCGGCCTTAGTGAGTTCGGCATCAAGGGACTACGCACCGATCCCGGCAAGACGAAGCTGAATGATTCAGACTACTCTATGTTCAAGTATGCGCCAAGTGCTGCCCACGTTACCGGCAAGCGCCTGGTGTCAAGCGAAACCTTTACATGGCTCACTGAGCACTTCCGCACCTCTTTGTCACAGATGAAGCCAGACCTTGACCTTATGTTCTGTGCCGGAGTAAACCACATGTACTACCACGGTACATGCTATTCTCCGCAGAACGATCCTTGGCCTGGATGGAAGTTCTATGCCAGCGTTGACATGTCGCCTACAAACTCTATCTGGCGCGATGCTAAATACCTCAATGAGTATATCGAGCGTTGCCAGAAACTGCTGCAGGCAGGCGAACCAGACAACGACGTACTCGTATATTTCCCTATTCACAACCTGTGGAGAAAGAACACGAAGACACTGCTCATGCAACTTGCCATACACAACCTCGGCAAGCTTGCCCCTGAGTTCAAGAAGTCTATCCTTGAGCTCGACCACCTCGGCTATGACTGCGACTACATTTCAGACAACCAGATACTGGCACTGAAATCAACCATCCTTGACAACAACAAGATTGGTATTATGACCAGCGGAGGTGTGAAATACAAGGCACTGCTCATACCTGACGGAGCCATCATCCCTGAAGACGTAGCCAAGAGAATAGAGGTTCTAAAGGTACAAGGCATTACTGTCATTTACGGCAACGATGCACATGAGCTTGCCAAGGTGGCTAAGCCTGAGATGATGAAGACTCATCACTCTCTAAACATGATACGTCGCAAGATGAATGGCGGATACTGCTATTTCATTGCAAACCTCACACCTAACGACATCGACACATACTGCAAGATTGCCACCGACTTCAAGAAAGCGCGCTGGTACGATCCTATGAACGATCGCTATTACTCTGTAGAGACACCTGACGGCAACGTACGCATCAGCCTGCGCTCCGGCGAATCCATGTTCCTGCAACTCGACTGCTTCTATGAGGCCGTAAGCTCATACAGCATGCGCACTACAGGAAAACTGTGTGAGTCTGAAATAAAACTCGACAAGGGCTGGAAGCTGTCATTCATAGAAGAGTGTCCTAAGGTCAATGCCACATTCAAGATAGACACTCTGCGCACTTGGGAGACACTCAACAACGACTCTGCCAAAGTCACCATGGGTACCGGCGTTTACGAAACGACTTTCAACTATACACCTTACAGCGCCAACTCACACAACTCAACATTCGCCATCAACCTGGGCGATGTTCGTGAGAGTGCTCGCGTATATATAAATAATGAGTATGTAGGTTGCGCATGGAGCGTACCTTATATTCTCTACTTCAACGGTTCCCTGCTCAAGAAGGGCAAGAACAGCATACGCATAGAAGTCACCAACCTGCCTGCCAACCGCATAGCTGACCTTGACCGTCGCGGTGTGGAATGGCGCAAGATGGAAGAAATCAACGTCGTTGACATACAATACAAGAAGACGAAGTATGACGGATGGGCACCTATGCCATCCGGACTCAATTCTTCTGTATGCATATACGAAACAAGATTAAGTAATATAAAACATTAAGAAAACATTATGGCAATTGTAAAACCATTCAAGGGCATTCGCCCACCAAAAGACCTCGTAGAGCAGGTTGAGTCTCGTCCTTATGACGTGCTCGACTCAGAGGAAGCACGCGCAGAGGCTGGCGACAACGAGAAGTCTCTCTACCACATCATCAAGCCTGAGATCAACTTCGAGCCTGGCACATCTGAGTACGACCCTAAGGTCTATGAGGAGGCAGCGCGCCAGTTCCAGAAGTTCCAGGATAACGGTTGGCTCGTACAGGATACCAAGGAGCAATACTACATCTATGCACAGACATCCAAGCTGCCTGCAAACGGTGGCAAGGAGAAGACACAGTACGGTCTCGTAGTTGGTGCATACTCTGGCGACTATGAGAAGGGCGTCATCAAGAAGCATGAGCTTACACGTCGCGACAAGGAAGAAGACCGCATGAAGCACGTTCGCATCAACAATGCCAACATCGAGCCTGTATTCTTCGCTTATCCAGACAACAGCACTCTTGACAAGCTCATCATGCGCTATGCTGCCACACAGCCTGAATATGACTTCGTGGCACCTATCGACGGCTTCCGTCACCAACTTTGGGTGGTTAGCGATGACAACGACATCAAGACCATCACTGATGAATTTGCAAAGATGCCTGCCCTATATATTGCCGACGGTCACCACCGCTCTGCAGCTGCCGCACTCGTAGGTACTGAGCGCGCTAAGCAGAACCCTAACCACAAGGGCGACGAGGAGTACAACTACTTCATGGCTGTATGCTTCCAGGCAAGCCAGCTGACAGTGCTCGACTACAACCGCGTAGTGAAAGACCTCAACGGTAACACTTCAGAGCAGTTCCTTGAGAAACTCGCAAAGAACTTCGTCGTGGAGAAGAAGGGTACTGAGGAGTATCGTCCACAGCACGCTCACCAATTCTCTCTCTACCTTGACGGCGAGTGGTACAGCCTTGACGCGAAACCAGGCACATACGACGACAGCGACCCAATCGGCGTTCTTGACGTTGACATATCTTCACGCCTCATCCTGCAGGATATCCTCGAACTTGGCGACCTGCGTTCTTCACAGCGCATCGACTTCGTTGGCGGTCTGCGTGGACTCGGCGAACTGAAGCGTCGCGTTGACAGTGGTGAGATGCGTGCAGCACTTGCCCTCTACCCTGTCTCTATGAAGCAGATTATGGACATCGCTGATTCTGGCAACATCATGCCTCCTAAGGCAACATGGTTTGAGCCAAAACTGCGTTCTGGATTGGTAATCCACAAATTGGACTAAAACTGTAATTTGTATCACAGAAGGGCATGTAAATGCCCTTCTGTTGCTTTTTATAACACACTGCTTTACAAGATGTTACAAAAGTGCCCCACAAAGGCTGTCATATTACCTTGTAAAAGCTATCATATTACATTGTAAAAGCTATCATATTACATCGTAAAAGCTATCATATTACAACGTAAAATGATAGCTTTTACATTTTACTCCAAAAATATACCTAAGAAAGTGCTGTCAGAAACTCTATTTTGAGTTTTCTGACGGCACTTTTCATTTTGACATTTTGTAAAGAGAACAACACATAAAGTGTCAAAGTGAAATTATCACATCTCACTTTTCAGTATTCGTAATTCACCACCCACAGAGATACTAATAACGGTGTCACAGCCATCGGCGGAGCACTGACCATCAACAGCGGCACAATGACAACTACAATTACGGTGGTAATTTATAGAACCCACCATCAAGTAACACTTCGATATTACAGTCAATATCTCTCCCTTCCCTCTCCAAGAGGAAGGGAGGGATATTTATTTTTCAGGGATAAATACAGTAATAACAATGTGTGAAATAATGTACGAAATTAAAAATACAATAAAAAAAATCACAAAACATTTGGCAGATTAAAAAAAAAGTTGTACCTTTGCACTCGCATTTGAGAAAAGGTGTCGGTTTGGCTCCGCTTTCAGATATGAAAAGGAAGGTTGGGTGAGTGGCTGAAACCACCAGTTTGCTAAACTGACGTACGGGTTACCGTACCGGGGGTTCGAATCCCCCACCTTCCGCACCTTACTCAAAAATGGTGGGTTCATCTAGTGGCCTAGGATACCGGCCTCTCACGCCGGGTACACGGGTTCGACTCCCGTACCCACTACTATAAAGTTCATAGTTATGAATTCATAGTTCACGATTATGGCTTACATACACAAAAAGAGGAAGATACAGAGAGCAAGAGGAAAGAATAATGGTGGGTTCATCTAGTGGCCTAGGATACCGGCCTCTCACGCCGGGTACACGGGTTCGACTCCCGTACCCACTACAAAACAAAACGAAGCAAGGCGATGTTCAATGACAGGTTGAGCATCGCTCATTTTATTTGTACGAAACCATATACCGACGTTTATGCGCAGACACCTTATTACTATAGTAACACTGCTGTGTATTTGCATCCTGAGTTCCAACGCTGCAATAAAATGGAACTCAGCATATCAGAACTACATAAACAAATACAAGGACATCGCCATAGAGCAGATGAGAACCTACGGAATACCTGCCTCAATAACATTGGCTCAAGGACTGTTTGAAAGCGGAGCCGGACTAAGTCGTCTTGCGACGAAAGCAAACAATCACTTCGGCATAAAATGCCACAATGGATGGACCGGCGGAACAATATACGTTGACGACGACAAGAAAGACGATTGCTTCCGTGCATACAATACGGCACGCGAGAGTTTCATAGACCACAGCAAGTTCCTACAGGGCAACAGATACAAATCTCTGTATTCACTTAAAACCACCGACTACAAAGGATGGGCAAGAGGCTTGAAAGCATGCGGATATGCCACCAACCCACAATATGCGGAAAAACTGATAGAGATAATAGAGCTGTACAAGCTATACAATTATGATTCAAACACCGCATACCAAGGCGGCGGAACTGCCTCTACGAATTCAAGCAGAAAGAAAGACTTTGACCTGAAAGAAGCTGGCACATGGCTTGACAGAATATTTAAAAAAGCCAAGGCCGGAACAAAAGACAAGACTAAGACAACCAAGAAGAAAAAGGAGGACCTGCTGGGCAGGGTGGTGAAAAACCATCGTATATATATGTATAACGACAACTTATACATCATAGCACAGCAGGGAGAGACTTTCCGCTCCATCGCTCTTGACGTAAACATAAGCTACCGCGCATTAGCAAAATACAACGAGAGGAACAAGAACACCGTACTCGCCAATGGCGACATAGTATATCTCAAGAAGAAAGCGAAGAAGGCAGAAAGGAAATACAAGGGTTACCTGCATACGGTAATGGCAGGACAGAGCATGTATGACATCTCACAGATGTATGGCATACGCCTGAGCAGTCTGTACAAGATGAACGACCTGCCAAACGACTATATGCCTCGCGTTGGTGACAGGCTTAGAGTGTACTGATAGGATTGGAAAAAGCTTCCCAAGCAAAGCTACGCCAAGTACATAGCAAAAGGATTAATGGATTGAAGAATCAAAGATTTTTTCTTTTTTCAACTCTTCCAAATTCCAATTATACAATAACTCAACTTTCTGAAGTCCGGATAGTTTGAGGAGTTAAGGGGAGTTAAGGGGAGTAAAGAGGAGTTAGGGGACAATACCTACCCCCTCGAAAACAAGCCCGACTCCTCAAAAAGGGGAAAGCAGAAGTAATGTCCTTTAACTCCCCGAGCGGCTGAAAAGCCGCGATAACTCCCCTTAACTCCTTTTAATTTCCCAGAAGTGAGCAAAAGCGAAACTTGAATACAATAATATTTGGGTATATCAGAAAAAATGAGTACCTTTGCAAATTGAAATAAAAATAACAACCCAATATACCAAAATGGAATTAGCAAGTAAATACTCTCCAAAGGAGGTAGAATCAAAATGGTACCAGTATTGGACCGACAACAAACTGTTTGCAAGTAAGCCTGACGGCCGCGAGCCATATACCATAGTAATACCGCCGCCAAACGTGACCGGCGTACTCCACATGGGACACATGCTTAACAACACCATTCAGGACATCCTCATCCGTAAGGCTCGCCTTGACGGTAAGAATGCCTGTTGGGTGCCTGGCACCGACCATGCCTCAATAGCAACTGAGGCAAAGGTGGTTAACAAACTGGCACAGCAGGGTATAAAGAAGCGTGACCTCACCCGCGAGGAGTTCTTGAAGCACGCATGGGCATGGACCGAGGAGCACGGCGGCATCATACTGAAGCAGTTGCGCAAGCTCGGTGCATCATGCGACTGGGACCGCACTGCATTCACCATGGACGAGAAACGCTCAGAGTCAGTGTTGAAGGTGTTCGTGGACCTTTACAACAAGGGTTACATCTACCGTGGCCTGCGTATGGTAAACTGGGACCCGAAGGCCCAGACCGTGCTTTCTACCGAGGAGGTAATATATCGTGAGGAGAAGTCAAAACTCTATCACCTGAAATACTATGTGGCTGACGCCGACACCAACCCTGTAGTGCTTACAGGTGAAGAGGGAGAGGTGTTCCACAAGGACGAGAAGGGCTACTATGCAGTGGTAGCTACCACACGTCCTGAGACCATCATGGGCGATACCGCCATGTGTATCAACCCTAAGGACGTGAAGAACCAGTGGCTGAAGGGCCATAAGGTAATCGTACCTCTCGTAAACCGCGTAATACCTGTCATCGAGGACCGCTATGTTGACATAGAATTCGGTACAGGCTGTCTGAAGGTTACTCCTGCCCATGACGTAAATGACTACGCACTGGGTAAGACTCACAACCTTGAGACAATAGACATCTTCAACCCTGACGGCACCATTTCAGAGGCTGCAGGCATGTACGTCGGTCTGGATCGCATGGTAGTGCGCAAGCAGATTGCCATCGACCTTGAGAACGCAGGCCTCATGGACCACATTGAGGACTATGACAACAAGGTGGGTTATTCAGAGCGCAACCAGGACACCGCAGTAGAGCCACGCCTCTGCAAGCAGTGGTTCCTCTCTATGCAGCACATGGCAGACATAGCACTGCCACCAGTGCTCAATGGCGAACTGAAGTTCTATCCTAACAAATATGTAACCACATACAAGAACTGGCTTGAGAACATACAAGACTGGTGTATCTCACGTCAGCTGTGGTGGGGACACCGCATACCAGCATACTTCCTGCCAGAGACCGCAGAGGGCGAGGAGCGCTTCGTCGTGGCACTCACAGAGGAGGAGGCCCTCAAGAAGGCTAAGGAGATTGACCCATCCATCACCGCCGACCAGCTGAAGCGCGACGAGGATGCACTTGACACATGGTTCTCTTCATGGCTCTGGCCTATATCTCTGTTTGACGGTATCAACAACCCCGGCAACGAAGAGATAAACTATTACTACCCAACAAGCGACCTTGTTACTGGTCCTGACATCATATTCTTCTGGGTAGCACGTATGATTATGGCTGGTTGCGAGTATCAGAAGCAGATACCTTTCCGCAACGTATATTTCACAGGCATCGTACGCGACAAACTCGGTCGTAAGATGAGTAAGTCACTGGGCAACTCTCCTGACCCTCTCGAGCTGATAGAGAAGTACGGCGCTGACGGCGTGCGTATGGGTATGATGCTTGCGGCTCCTGCCGGCAACGACATCCTGTATGATGACGCACTGTGCGCACAGGGTATGAACTTCTGTAACAAGATGTGGAATGCCTTCCGTCTCGTAAAGGGCTGGGAGGTAGCCGACATAGAGCAGCCGGAACCAAACAAGAAGACCATTGCATGGATGAATGCAAAGGTAAAGGCTGTATATGCAGAAATCAACGACGACTATTCTAAGTATCGCCTTAACGAGGCTCTCATGGCAGCCTTCAAGCTGTTCACTGATGAGTTCTCTGGCTGGTACCTTGAGATGATAAAGCCTGCATACCAGGCTCCTATCGACAAGGCCACACTCGAGGCTACACTCAATATCTTCGACCAGCTTCTGCACATCATACATCCATTCATGCCGTTCATCACTGAGGAACTGTGGCAGCACATTGCTGACCGCAAGCCAGGTGAGTCATTGATGGTATCTGTGTTCAAGCTTGACGCACCAACTGAGGATGAGCAGCGCCTACTTGCCGACTACGAGGAGGCTAAGCAGGTTATCTCTGGTGTGCGTGGCGTTCGCCAGACCAAGAACATTGCTCCACGCGAACCACTGATTCTTGAGGTCGTTGTCAGCGGAGCCGATGACAAGGTTGTTACGCAGTGTCCGGCACTCGGTCCTATCATCAAGAAGATGGCAGGCCTCTCTGACATCAACTACGTGCAACAGAAGGGTGACGGCTCAAGCACATTCATGATAGGTACCCGCGAGTACGCCGTGCCTTTGGGCGACCTCATCGACGTAGAAGCAGAGATAGCCAAGGCTGAGGCAGAGCTGAAGCACCTACAGGGCTTCATCAACGGTGTTCGCAAGAAACTCTCTAACGAGCGTTTCGTTGCCAACGCACCAGAGGCTGTCGTAGCATTGGAGCGCAAGAAAGAGGCTGACTCTCTCGAGAAGATTGCCGTACTTGAGCAGACTATCAAGGAACTTAAGAACAAAGGGTAAAAAGGAATAATGTATAAAGTTTAGGGAATAAGGACTTTAAACCCCAAACCGCAAACCCAAAACTGTAAACCGTAAACAACAAACCGTAAACGGTAAACTATAAACAGTAAACTCTAAACCATAAACCATGGAAGTCTATAAGGAACGCTCATACGTGGCATGCATAAAAGATGGTTTCGGATTCTTCATAAAGAATCTGAAACCACTATGTTATGCTATGTTGCCATATTGTATAGTTTTTTCAATCTTATCACTGTTTATTAATCTATACATTACAAATCAATATGTTTCTATTTTGGCAAACGATGATATTCAACCATCAAGAATTCTGTATGGATATGGACTATTATTTCTTTTATTGATAGTTGAGCTATTGTGTTTCTTGTATGCTGACGGACGACTGATGCTATACAACAGACAAATGATGGGCTTAGAACAAGAGGACACACTGTCTGGCAAAGGGAAACGGTGGGTAAACACAATAAAGCGTACAACCCATATGGTAATACGCATTTTACCGTTTACCGCTGTAGGCATGGCAATATTGTTTGTATTCATGCTGATAATAGCAGCCTTCGCTTCACTTGTTTCTGCATGTGGTATAAAGGATATACTGTTTCTCTGCCTCATACCTGTACTATTGTTGACTATTATCGCTCTGTTGGTACTATTTCAGCCATTAATCTATTCTGGATATGAATTTCTCATTGAAGATAAGAAGATTAGCCTGTCAGCCATGTGGAAATCATATAAGACGGGCAGCAAATACATTCTGAAGTATATGGGAGTGACACTGCTTACATCATTTATAACATCGGTGATAACATTATTGCTTCGTTTGCCAGAATTTATATTTTCACAATCATATATGGAAAGCCTCAAAGAGAGCATCTTGACAAATGGCGACACGCAAATCTCTACCTTTAACATATCATTACTTTTGCTATTTAGTGCATTAGCATCAGCATTAGTATTTCTTATAAATTGCACACCGCTTAATTTTGTACAGCTTTATTTATATGGTAATGTAAAAGCAAAGGAAGGCTTACAAGTAGAACACAAAAGTTAAATTGACTTTATAATGAAAAGACTCCTATTCATAGACCGCGACGGCACACTTATCAAGGAGCCTGCCGACGAACAGATAGACAGCTTTGAGAAACTGGAGTTCGTGGAGGGTGTATTCCGCAACCTCGGCTTCATACGCAAGAACCTCGATTTTGAGTTTGTAATGGTGAGCAACCAAGACGGACTCGGAACAGACTCTTTCCCTGAGGACACCTTCTGGCCAGTCCACAACTTCATACTCCAGACCTTGAAGGGCGAAGGCATTGAGTTTGACAACATCCTCATTGACCGCCACTTCCCTGAAGATAACCACCCTTGCCGCAAGCCTGGCACAGGTATGCTGACAGAGTATATCGACAATCCCGAGTACGATCTTGCCAACTCCTACGTCATCGGCGACCGCGAAACCGATGCGCAGCTTGCTGAGAACCTTGGATGCAAGGCTCTCATACTCGGCAAGGACGACATCACATGGGAGAAGATTTCAGAGATTCTCTTCGCCGGCGAGCGCACCGCAGAGATAACACGCACTACCCACGAGACTGACATCACCGTACGCATAAACCTTGACGGAACAGGTAAGTGTGACATACAGACCGGACTGGGCTTCTTCGACCACATGCTCGAGCAGATAGGCCGCCACGGTATGATGGACCTCTACGTACGTTGCAACGGCGACCTGCACGTTGACGAGCACCACTCCATAGAGGACACCGGCATCGTCCTTGGCGAATGTTTGCTTAAGGCCCTTGGCGACAAGCGCGGCATAGAGCGCTACGGTTACACCCTGCCTATGGATGACTGTCTCTGCCAGGTAACACTCGACTTCGGTGGCCGTCCATGGCTCGTATGGGATGCAGAGTTCCACCGCGAGAAAGTTGGCGAGATGCCAACAGAGATGTTCCTACATTTCTTCAAGAGCGTCAGCGACGCCGCCAAGATGAACCTTAACATCAAGGCAGAAGGAGATAACGAGCACCATAAGATAGAAGGCATCTTCAAAGCCTTCGCACGCTCTATACGAATGGCTGTTAAACGTGACATATACCACTATCAACTGCCATCAACGAAAGGAGCACTATAATACAATAATTCATCGTTCGACATGCAGTGACGCTTGTCTGAGCAAGAATACATGAAACGACCGCTTAGCAATGTCATCTTTGCTAAGCGGTCGTTATTTACTAAAGGTGGGTTCTATAAATTAGCTTTGACAGATTTTCGGATTTCTTTCGAGGGCAGAGTGTCAGCAGATGAGGG
>DGHL01000054.1 GCA_002392645.1 Prevotellaceae bacterium UBA3849 | reverse complement strand
CAGCGAAGATGCATGGATAAACTTTCTATTCTTGTATCTTCGCTTTTTTATGTAGTTGTGTGAATACGGTAAAGGTGGGTTCTAATAATTCCCACTGTCAGATTTTTGAATTTGTTTCAAGGGCAAAATGTTAGCTGATAAGGAAGCATAGCGGGCTATGTGACCGCGGAAGCTAACAGTTTGTACTGAAAGAAAACAAAAATATGACATAATGTTATTCATGTAATTAACTAATTTAACTCGTGGGAATTTTTAGAACCCACCATTAAACTTTAGATGATATTATGAAGATAAAAGACATTTCAAATAAACTGTGCGACTTAATGTATAGGCTGACCTTTTTCATGGTTGTGGCTATGGTATCCCTCTTGTCTTCGTGTGGAGATGAGGATGACTTCCGCGTTACCGACGATGGTGATGACGGAGATACGTGGACTGTGAAATACTCAAAGGATGGTTCTTCGGGCTATGCTACACAGCTGCTTCAGCACTCAGTAGGCTCGGTTGGCTTCCCTATCGTTATCATGGCAGATGGCTATACGCAGTCGGAGATAGACAACGGCATCTACGGCAGTGCGGTTGACAAGGCTGTTGATGCATTGTTCGGCATAGAACCGATGACGTCGCTGAAACCTTACTGCGACGTGTACGAGGTGGTATTTGCGTCAAACGTGAGCGGCATAACGACAAGACAGCGTGATACGGCTTTCAAGACATACCATAAGAGTACGTCGGACGTGGAGATTTATGGCGATACTGCCAAGATAGAAAATTGTGCTTTGCAGGCATTGAGAAACAGTAAGACGAGGTTTTCAAACGCTTTGGTAATAATGCTTGTGAATAGTAACCAATATGCAGGCGTCACGATGATGACGGGTAGCACGTCGGTAAAAGACTCTATATGTGTAGGATATTCTATATCTTACGTTCCCGTTGGGTGTAAGGCGTCAGATGGCAAGAGCTATTTTACCCGTACACTGCAGCATGAGGCCATAGGCCATGGAATAGGAAAACTTGACGATGAATATTATTACACCGTATCGGAACCTACGGATGAATACATTGATAGATGCAAGAAGCACTATTTATACGGCATGTGTCTTAATGTGAAGTATGATAATGAAACGGATAATGTGCGCAGTGATAGATATCTCGTAGAGAGCGGAAAGTACAAGTTGCTTGTTGGCGAGCATGACATGCAACCTGGTGATGTGGGTTATAGGTTGGCGCAGAATCCTGCATACTCATCTGAAGCACTGAAGTGGTATCAGGGGGCTTCTACGTATCTGACGCATGCAGGCTTGTCTTCGGAGACCGATAGCAGATACAGTGCTGTATATGAGGTGGCAAAGAATTTCTATCGTCCTACATGGACAAGCCTCATGAATAGTGTCGTCACGAATGAGGATTTGATTTTCAATGCTTTGTCGCGCTTCCTTATCTATGCAAGGGTAATGAAGGTGGTGCAGGGCACATCAATAAATATACATAATGAGGAATGGTACAATAGGTTTGTTGCCTTCGACAACGTAAGCGCCACGTATTCTTCCTCTGCCAAGGCAGCTACGGGTGTTCTGCCTTATGCTGCAGAGACATTGGAACTGCCGCCGCTTGCTTCACCGCATATAATGTTAAGATAGTTATAATAAGAGAATTTCACATGGCAATAATAAAGAAAGTTTACGGTAAGTCGCCTCGCTGGGGTTGCGACTGCTATTTCAGTGAAACCGCCGCCATAGTCGGCGAAGTCACCATGGGCAATGAGTGCTCTGTATGGTTCAGTGCAGTGGTAAGGGGCGACGTCGCTCCTGTAACGATGGGTAATCGCTGCAACGTGCAGGATGGAGCATGCGTACATGTCACCAATACTACGGGACCTACTGTAATGGAGGACGATGTCACCATAGGCCATAATGCCACGGTGCATGCCTGCACGCTACGCAAGGGATGCCTGATAGGTATGGGCGCAACAGTGCTCGATAAGGCAGATATCGGAGAAGGGGCCATAATAGCTGCCGGTGCCTTGGTGCTTGGTGGTACGAAGGTTGGCGCTCATGAGATATGGGGTGGTGTACCTGCGAAATTTATAAAGAAAACTGCTCCGGGTCAGGCGGAGAGCTATGCCGCACACTATGCGCAATATGCCAAAGACTATCTGCAGGGGACAGAGGATCTGGTCTGATTCTATTTTGTTTTTAGAACCCACCTTTATAGTCTTTCTATCCTATACAAGCTCCACAGTGCGGTGAATGTCAGCAAACCGTTGATGAGTAGTAGCTCGTAACCAAAGTGATACCCAGTAAAGATTGGGACGAAATGGTCTAGTGCGAGGCAGAGCAATGGTGACAATATGCAGATTGCAGCTACACATCCCTTGCGTTTGCTTGGCTGTTTGGGGAACAGCATGGCGTATGCAAATAGTCCAAGCAGTGGACCGTAGGTATAGCTGACGAGTTTGTATATGGCATCAATCAATGACGTTGAGTTGAGCTGATCGAAAAGAATGCAGCATATTGCCATGGCAAAAGTCATGGCAAGGTGTACTCGTGACCTGTGTTTGGTGTCATCTTCGCTGTGCTTATGCTGCAGGTCGATGCAGAAACTGGTGGTAAGTGCAGTCAGTGCACTGTCGATGGTTGAGAACGATGTGGCTATTATGCCAAGCAGGAATGCGCAAGGAACGATGACGGAAGAAAGCTGCGGGCTGGTGGCAAACTGGGTAAGCAGTTCGTCGGCACGTTCAGGCAGTGGCATACCATTCTTGGCAAGCAGCATGGTGAGCATTACACCGAGTACGAGGAATAGCGCATTGACTGGCACGAAGGCGAAACCATAAGTGCACATGTCCTTCTGTGCATCGTGCAGTGAACGGCATGTGAGGTTCTTCTGCATCATGTCCTGGTCAAGTCCTGTCATTACGATGACAATGAAGATACCTGATATAAAACACTTGAGGAAATGAGAGGAAGAGTTCCAGTCGCTGAAGTTGAATACACGACTGTAGCTGCTGTGCCATACATTGCTTGCTACTTCTGTCGTTGTCATGGCATCTGTGCCGTTGGTCAGTTCGGTATAGACATTATATAATATAAGCAGCAGTGCCGCAAGCATAAAGAAGGTTTGCAGCGTGTCGGTCCATACTAATGCCTTGATGCCGCTTTTGCGTGTGTATAGCCAGATGGGGATGAGTAGTGCGCATACGGTAAGCGGAAAACTGCACTCCAACATGTGGCTTACTATGAAGCAGGGCACATAGAATTTAGCTGCCGAACCAAGTAGTTTGGACAGTATGAAGAATGATGCTCCTGTCTTATAAGCCTCGCTGCCTGCGCGTTGCAGGTAGGTGTATATAGACGTGAGGTTGAGTCTGTAGTATATGGGTAGTAGCACAAAAGCTACTACGAAGTAGCCCAATATGAAGCCCATGCACGTCTGCAGGTATGTCATGTCAGAGTGAAGCACCATGCCTGGCACACTGACGAAGGTGACACCTGATATGCTGGCTCCGACCATGCCAAACGCCACCATATACCACGGTGACTGCCTGTCGCCACGATAGAAGGCGGAGCCTCCGCTGTTTTTGGATACGGCATGGCTTACTGCATAGAGCATCATGAAATAGAGCAGTATGCAGAGTGGCAGTATGATGTCAAGCATTCTAACCACTATATTATTTGTTGAGTTTCAGCAATCTCTTGTATTCCTTATTTGTTATGCGCATGAAAGAGCCATGCTGCGGACCTGTCACTCCCTTTATGTTCTCGGGTGAGTTGAAGTTTCGCATGAATTTGTCGGCACGGCAAATGCGATAGTTTTTTGGGCGTGATGAATACTCTATGTATGCAATGCGCCATCCATCCTCGCCAGGCACCTGGAATGCAGAAACTCCTTCACATTTCTTTTTACCCTCAAAGTTTACGTAGTCATCCTCTACAGGTTCGCTCCATGGACCAGTGAGGCTCTTTGAAGTGGCGGTGAAGAGTCCTGGCTGTCCACCTTCCTTCTTAATCATCATGTGGAACATGCCGTCGGCCTCTACGTAGTTGATGTCGGCATCGATAGTGGCATAGCCCCAATCGAAGAGAGGTTTAGGCTGCGTAAGTTTCGTGAATGTTTCGTCGGCATAGCTGTAGTACATTCTGTCGTAAGCCTCCTCGCCACGGTTCCACATTGAATAGTATATGAAGTAACCTCCGCGCTTGCCGTCAGGCCATACGTATGTATCGTCCCAGAATATCTGTGGTGCCCATACTCGGTTGATGGTTGACCAATCCTTATATACGCTTTCGCTTTCTGGGTCGCAGAATATTGATGTGCCCTTACGATAGTCAAAGGTTACGGACTTCCAGTTAATGAGGTCGTCAGACGTCAGCAGGTCAATGCCGTAGTTGTCCCATGCTGATTTCTTGCCCAAAGCACGTGTCATGCTGTTGTTCATATCGGTAGTCACCATGAGGTAGCGCTTGCAGTCGTGGCTGCGACATATGTATGCATCACGTGTTCCACCCTCGATGCGTGCAAGCTCATAGCTTGAGAATATTGAGTCGCCGCCTTTGATATCCTGCCAGTGTTCTGCATCCTTGCTGACGGCAAAGGCGGTCCATTGT
Organism: Prevotellaceae bacterium UBA3849; assembly: GCA_002392645.1. Classification (GTDB taxonomy): domain Bacteria; phylum Bacteroidota; class Bacteroidia; order Bacteroidales; family Bacteroidaceae; genus Prevotella. The sequence continues at coordinate 6,614 of DGHL01000054.1, read as the reverse complement.
CCTTTGTCGCTCATGTGGCAGTATAGGAAATAATTACCCTTTTGTGGGTTTACTGCATTGCTTTTAATGGCAGTGCATGGTGAAAGGGTGATGGCAATGATTGATAAGATGTAAAAAAGTCTTTTCATTATCTTTTTTGTTTTTTTGTATGATAGTAGTTAGTCTTTGTGTCGCGTTTCCTGTTGCTATCCCTCTTGCCTTGTGGCTCATATGGCCTGCGAGAATCCCTGGCATTGTATGTACCGCCGTTTCTTCTGTCGTGGTGCGGAGCAGATTGATGCTGTCTGCCATGATGAGGCTGTTGCTGTTCCTCATCCTTGTACCAGAAGAAGTATTGTCGTTGTGCAAGCTTTTCCTTCTGTGTCTTTGCAGAGAATACGGGCTCGAGGGTGTAAGGATCATAGCCAGTGTACCATGTTTCTGTAGCCACTGTCATGGGGGTAGGGGTGAAGTCCTGTACCTGTTCAAGCTTATAGCCCATGCGCTTGGTAAGGTCGGCAAGCTGTGCCATGTCCTTTTCCTTACATCCTGGATGTGAGGATATAAAATAAGGTATGAGCTGTTGGCGCAGTCCCTCTTCCTCGTTTATCTGGTCGAAGATGCGCTTGAAGTCATAGAACAGTTTGAAGGATGGTTTCCTCATAAGGTACAGCACACTGTCAGAGGTGTGCTCTGGTGCCACCTTTAACCTACCGCTTACGTGGCGGGTTATGAGTTCACGGGTATATTGACGTGCAGCCTCGTTGCACTTTTCGTCTTTACTGTGGTGTAGTAGCAGGTCATAGCGCACTCCGCTGCCTATGAAACTCTTCTTTACCTCCGGCATCGCATCTACGGCATGGTATATCTCGAGCAAGGCGGAATGGTCGTTCACGAGATTCGGACACACCTGTGGGTGCAGGCATGACGGTTTCTTGCATACTTCGCAGGCTTTCGGATTGCGACCGTGCATGCCATACATGTTGGCGGAAGGTCCGCCGAGGTCAGAGAGATATCCTTTGAAATCGGGCAGCTTCACCACTTCGCGTACCTCGCGCAATATGCTTTCCTTTGAGCGGCACGCAATGAACTTGCCTTGATGTGCTGAAATGGTACAGAAGGCACAACCGCCGAAGCAGCCGCGGTGCAGATTGACCGAGAATTTGATCATGTCGTAGGCAGGAATGCGTTTACCTTTGTATTTAGGATGCGGCACACGCTGATAAGGAAGGTCAAAAGAAGCGTCGATTTCCTCTGTCGTCATAGGAGGATAGGGAGGATTCACTACGGCATATATACCGTCAACGCCTTGTATCAGTCGTTGTGCGTGCATCTTGTTGGATTCCTCCTCTATGTGGCGGAAGTTCTCTGCCTCAGCACGTTTGTTACGCAGACACTCCTCATGTGAGTGCAGTATGATGTCATCGCTCTTGATACCGCCAGGTATATCCTCCTTGTCGGCAAGGAATACAATTTGTGGTATGTCGCGCAGCTCTTTCAGCGATTTTCCCTCGGCAAGTCCTTTGGCAATGGCGAGTGTCACTTTCTCACCCATGCCGTAAGTTATCATGTCGGCACCGGAGTCACACAGTATGCACTTCTTCAGTGAGTCGCTCCAGTAGTCGTAGTGGGTAAGGCGGCGCAATGATGCCTCAATGCCTCCCAGTATGACGGGTACATCAGGGAATATCTCCTTCAGAATCTTGGTATAGACGATAGAAGGAAACTCTGGTCTGCAGTCGTGTCTGCCGTCAGGTGAATATGCATCTTCTGAGCGCAGACGCTTGTTGGCGGTGTATTTGTTCACCATGGAGTCCATGGCTCCAGGTGATATGCCGAAGAATAGGCGTGGTCGTCCCAACTTTTTGAAGTCTCGGTAGTCGCCGTGCCAGTCTGGTTGTGGCACAATAGCCACGCGGTAGCCTGCAGCCTCGAGGGTACGACCTATCACTGCGGCACCGAATGACGGATGGTCAACATAGGCGTCGCCAGAGAAAAGTATTACGTCGAGCTCTGTCCAGCCGCGTAGTTCGCACTCCTTCTTGGTAGTTGGTAAAAAGTCTGTTAGCATATCCTTACACCTTCGTCCGTAAAACAGGTATTTAAGGGTTTACCCTGTGGGTGTAGAGAGCCAGTAGGTAGTGAAGCGCTGTGGCCTTCATGTTTGGGTGATACAATACGTCGAAGCAGAAATCCAGGAGCGACTTGTCTTGTGCGTTGGTTGATTCTACAAGTGCGCGTACGTTGAGGCGCAGTTTTTCCAACACGCTGTCGTCAACTATACCGTTGCTGTCAACTAGATTCTTGAACAGTGAATAGCGCTCTATCACGTCAAGGTTCTCGTCAGATATGTCAATAGTCCTTGTGCCGGACGCATTTGATATGATGTTATACATAATTGTTTTTGCTGTTTATTGATTACCGTTTGTTGTTTATTCTCCTATGAGGAATGACATTATGCCACGCATGGTGTAGGCACGCTGTGCCGAATTAGTGATACACTCAAATGGGAATCCCATTACGAATGTAGGCACGTTACCCCTGCATGCAACGGCAGCAGTTCTGCCGCAACTGTACTGCATGGCTACGAATCCGTTGCCTTGCGGGTTCAGCACGTCGCTGCGTGTCGTGGCGTAGTGGTCAGGGTTAAGTGTGTTCGTTACGGTAACGTCCTGCTGCAGTCCGTGTACTACGGAGTTACTGCCTGCCACGGCGCCAAGCAGTGATATGTGCAGGTAGTCGGATATAAAGGCACGCTCGTCGTCCTCCAGCATGTCTGATGCTACATACGATCCGCTGACGAGCAGTGAGTGTCTGCCGCTGATGCTGCCGTATGGCTGTCCCAAGTAGTTCTTCAGTTGCATTCGCAGTGAAGGAGTGAAAGTCTTGTATTGCTTCAGACTGTATAGGTCGCTGCGTTCATTGCCGAGTATGAGGTCTATGGCATCATAGCTTGCAAGGTCAATGCTGCCTTGTTCCACAACAGACCTCGTAACGCTGGTTACGTTGTACAGGTATGCTGATGATATGGCAGTGACATGCTCTGTAGTGTAGTTGAAGGTATTGCCTGCCATGATGCATCCCTCCATCTCGCTTCCTGAATTGCCGAAGGTAGGAGAGTTGACGTCGAAGTCGGTTTGATTGCCACACCATCCGGCAGTCAGACCGTATGACACGCCTGGGTCGCTGTCCATGTCGAAGCCCTTTGTAGAGTCTTCCTGTACCACCTGAGGACCGGCAAGACGCTGGAAGCCGTTTATGACGAGTACGTTCTTAGCCAGTGGACCATGCCATACCACGGCAAGTTCCTCAGAAGGGAAACTCTCACCACCGCCGTTCACAGCCGTTACGCGGAAGCGGTACAGTAGGTCCGGAGTCAGTTGTATGCTGTGTGAGCATTGTGTCAAGTTGGTGCCGTTGTCGAATCCCAGGCCACCGATTGCCATATATACATTATATGATGTAGGGAAGGCCGATGACTCTTCGTTGTCAAACTGCGGAACCCAGGTCAGTGTTGCTTTGCCTTGTGCATCGTATGTTATCTTGAAATCCTGTGGCGCAAGTGGCGATATGATGGCTTCCTCGCCATGTGCCTGTGCCTCGAAGTTCACTATTGTCTTGTATATGGAGCGAGCCATTGTAAACTTGAAGTCAGGGTCGTGTGCCAGTCTCATGTCAGGGAAACTCTGGTGCGACAGAGTCTCAAAGATGGCAGATGGCATTGCAGGCAGGCGTGTTTCTGAATAGTTCTGGTCATACAGGCTGCGCCATGTCCATTCTCCGTAGCGAGCAGTAAGGTCCTTCTTCGATTGGTCGAGCAGCATCTGTGCAAAGTCCTTTGAATGGCTGCGTGATACGCCGGCATCGAGGTTGCCGTCGTTAAAGTCGGTGGTGCATACGGCAAGCGAACCGAAGATGGACTTGAAGTCCTTGTGGAAGCCTGCGTCAGAATGCACCGCCAGGGACAAGTCGATAGGAACGTGCTTGCCCTCCTTGGACGGAACGTATGGCGAGCCGCCGGCTATCCAGTTTGTCATGAGTGAGCGCACGTTTATATCATCCTTGTAGTCATCCTCACCTTTGTAAAGTGACAAAAGGTCGTATGGCAGTCCTGCCCACTGTGCATAGTAGCGTGCTCCCTCAAGGCATCGTGGCATACCGCTGTGCTGGTCACCACGTGTTATGTTGCCCATGCCGCCTCCGAAACGTACGGCATCGGTTGTCACTATGCCCTTGGTATGCGAGAATGATGAAACCTCCACACGGTTTTCTGCGGAATATCCTTTGTCAAACTCAAACGTGCCGAGGTACACCCATGTGCCTCCGCCCATACGTTGGTTTACGGAAAAGTCGGTACGCATACCCTGATGCCATACCGTATAGCGTACGTCGTCTATGCTCTTTTCAAGCGTAGCATACGATACGTACACAGCATATCTGCCAGCCTTTGCGAACACTGGTTGATAGATTGCCTTGCTGCATTCTGTATTCTTGGATGTCTTTATCTGTCGTACCGAGCCTTTCTCGAAAGGATTGTAGCCGTCTGGTATCAGGCCGTGCGGGTTAGCGAAACCAAGGACAGAGGAATAAGACCACTTTCCGCCTTCGCTGTTCTCTGAATATCCTGACGAACTGTCGTCATTGTCAACGATAACCTCTTGTATCTGCCAGTCGCGCTCACGTGGCGTGAACACGTTCGCACCAGCATTCTCGAGCATAGGCATGAGGAATGGCACGACGATAGTCTGTGTGAACAAGTCTTCCGACGTACAGAACAGGTTAGGTCGCTGCCATTCCCAGGCATTACGTGCATTCTTGTAGTATCTGCCATGGCTTGCCCACAATGATATGTGCTTGCCGTTAAGAGCACCGCTCAACTGGTGTGGCTTTGATATGTTGCGCACCCATGGATTGCCGTCATACGCCACGTCGCCCCACCAACCACCGTGTTGGCGTTTCGGCGTATGCTTGGGTTCTGTTTCCACAGGCATGCCGTTGGCAATAAGGCTCTCGATGGGTTTCCCCATGGAGTATATGCGCACGTCGTAGTAGCGGCACTGCCAAGGTAGAGCCTTATGAACGTCTTTCGTGATTTTCTTGTAAATCTTACGTACGGATTTCTCGGTAAACTCCTGCTTGCCGAATTCATCATCCATCACCAGGGTTATTACGCCTTTTTCGTCATCCACGAGCATTTCTTTCAGCTGGTCCTCATAGTTGGGAGCCGCCAATGTCGTCATGCAGTGGCAGCACAGCATGCCTGCTACAAGCAATAATGATAATGACGCTTTCTTTACTGCCACAAATAGGTTTGGTGTTGTTCTTTTATCGATCACGATTATCTGTCTGATTGTATGTGGCGTGTTTAAATATGCGCCACGGTAATGTATAACCTAAATATTCAACTTCCCGCAAGGCTCGCTTTCTATGTAGCCATAAGGATATATAGTTTGTTTGTGATGTGTCCAATATTCCTTGGCCTTCGTCTTGCGCCCCTCTTTCTTCCTCCTGCTTACTCTCGCGTCCTCTTATATTCTCTTACTCATATAGCTCATATAGCGAACTTCTCAGGATGCTTGCCCTTGAAGTCCGCAAAATATTGTTTTATCTCCGCCATGTCCTGCTCCAGGTTACCCGTCGGTGTGAAACTCTTCGTGCATTTTATGAGTTTCCTCTCGTAATCAACGCCGTATAGCAGTATGGGAATGCCAGCCTTCAGCGCAACGAAGTAGAATCCTTTCTTCCATTCCGGATTGAGGCTTCGAGTACCTTCCGGCGTGATGCACAGTCTGAAAGTGTCATTGTTGCGTGCGGTCTCGGCAAGTGCATCCGTCATGCTGGTCTTCTTCTGTCGGTACACAGGTATTCCTCCGGTTCTCCTGAAGAAATACCCTAAGGGCCAGAAGAACCATTCCTTCTTCATAAGGTAGTTTATCTTGATACCTTCAGCATGTGAATACAGTTGCCCCAGCACGAAGTCCCAGTTACTGGTGTGCGGTGCAAGGCATATAATGAATTTCTCAGGGTGCTCCACCGTAATGTCCTTGGTCCAGCCAAGCTTACGATACAGCAACCAGTTGCAAAAGTTCTTAAGCATTGTCTTTTCTTGTGGCAGACGTACTACTTTGGTTTAGTTGTGCAAGTTGCCTATTTGGTCAACAACGTCGTTTACGTCGTTGTTGAAACCCTCAATCAGTTTCCCGAAATATTGTTTCGGAGTCATCCCAGGTTCAGGATGCGATACTCGCATTATGTAATCGGAGTGCATGCGCATGATAGCCTTCAGTAATGTGTCAACGTTTGCACGGTCTGAATTGTTGCTATATATAGACGTCGCTATACACTCTGCAAAAAGTTCGCTGCAGATATAGTTTATTCCACGTTTCAGATTTCTTTTGTTTGCCATAGTTTCGTAATTATTAGGGATGGTATGATTATGTTTCGGATTATTATTATCCGTTTTGTTGTTCAAAGGTAGTCATTTTTTTTCAACGAACAAATAATTATGTTGTTTTTTGACACTTTTTTAGATTATTATCTGTCTTTTTGTGCCGTATGTCATTATTTTTTCGTAATTTTGCACTAATTATTTAAATAAGGAAAGGTGGGATCTAATAATTTCCACTGTCAGATTT
>DGHL01000053.1 GCA_002392645.1 Prevotellaceae bacterium UBA3849 | reverse complement strand
TAACAGTTTGCACCGAAAGAAAACAAAAAGATGACATAATGATGTTCATATAATTGACTAATTTAACTCGTGGGAATTTTTAGAACCCACCTTAATCAAATTTAGTGCGTTCAATGAGGGATATTGTAACAAAGTGTACCATAATGTTGTCAATGGTGAGTATCTCTGCTTTTGCAATCAACAAAGAGCCTGTCGACTCTCTGCAACTAAGCATAGAGAGGGCACTTAAAGAACAACAACTTGGTGAGATTGTCGTAAATGGTAATGTGCCTGTATACAAACTTACACATGAAGGGGTGCGTATAAACGTGAGTGGCACATTCCTGAGTCAGGCAGGCACGGCAGATGATGTGATACGTCACATACCTGGTATGTATAAGGTTGACAATGACAAATACAACTTATTTGGAAACGGTGAGCCGGTATTCTATATAGATGGAAGGTTGGTAAAGGATAATGCGGAACTGAGTCAGTTGAAGTCGCAGGACATAGCTGCCATTACGTTGATAACCAATCCAGGAGCGAAGTATGATGCCTCTGTTGTTGCAGTGGTGCAGATAAAAACAGTGCGCAGGCAGGGTGAGGGGCTGAGTATGGATGAAAAACTTGTGTTGAGACAGTCTTGCAATACTGGCATAGATGAGCAATTCAGTCTGAACTATCGTCATAAAGGGGTTGATGTGTTCGGAATGTTCCGCTTCATGAAAGAGACAAACTATGATAAAAGTGAGCTGAACCAAGTGTCTGATGCTGGTACGTTGTGGCAGTTGAAGGAGAAGGCAAACAATACTTTTGACATACATACCATACGGGCAAATGCAGGATTGAACTATGTAATTGATGCGGATAATTCTTTGGGGGTTCGATATGCGTGGACGCATTTTACACACAAGGACGAGAGAGTGAACTTCAGCTCTGCTGTCATGAAAGACGGACAGCCGTATGACAATACGCAAAATACAGGACGTTTTGAATACTATGACAAACCTACTCAGGAACTCAGTGCCTACTATAGCGGTAAGGTAGCAGGGTGGAGCATGGATTTCAACGCCAGCTGGTGGCATAACAACCGTTCTAACGACGGCTTTTATCAAGAAACGAACGATGAGCACAGTGACCGCACACTTACTATCGGAAGCAAGAGCAAGTCAACCTTGTGGGCAACTAAGCTTGTGCTTGCTCATCCACTTATGGGCGGCAACCTGTCATTTGGAGCGGAATATACCAATACGAAACGTGAGCAGGTGAGCACAAACCCTGAAGGGTATATAAAGTCGAGCAACACTACTCAGCGAAATTATACCGTGGCACCGTTTGTGGAGTATACACATCCGTTGAGTTTCGGCTCCGTCAGTGCCGGGGTGCGTTATGAGCACAACCATGACGACTATTACGATAATGGTGTCTTACAGAATAATGAGAGTCGCACATACAACCATTTCTTTCCGCATTTATCACTGCAAACTAAAATGGGACAGGTCAGCGGCACGCTGAGTTATGGAGTAAGCATCAGCAGACCGTCTTACAGGGACCTCAGCAAGGCGGTGTTTTATATCAATCAGTTTACGTTGCAGACAGGCAACTGTTATCTGAAGCCTGCTATAGAAAATACTCTGCAGGCACAGGCTATATGGAAGAGGTGGACAGCGAAGGTAAGATACAGTAACACCCGTGATGCTATATTCTACTGGATGGAGCCATTGCAAGATAATCCTGCCGTATCTGTAATGTCGCGCAGCAACTATCACAGTCTGAAGGCTGTCAATGCCTCTATAAGCTATGCTCCAAACGTAGGTTTGTGGCATCCTCAGCTTATGGTAATGATGTATAAGCAGTGGATGACGCTGCAAACCACAGATGCTGTTCAGCGTATGAACAAGCCGTTGTGTGCGTTTCAGTCTGCCAACACGTTCAAGTTCTCTAAGTCACTTAGTGCTGAAATGACACTTATGCTTATAAGTAAGGGTAACGAAAATAATGTGGAAAAAGACAATGTCACGTTGCATGCAAATGCCAGCATCACCAAGACGTTCCTCCATGATTGCCTTTCCATACGCTTGGCGGGTTATGACCTCTTTTATAGTCAAAAGCGTGCGGTTTTACGTTCAGAAAAGGTTGTCCTTACGAACCAGAACAAACAGGACAGCCGTTATGTCGAACTGACCTTGCGTTATACCTATAATCAGGCAAAGAGCAAGTATAAAGGCACAGGGGCAGGGGCTGCGGAAAGACAAAGGTTTTCATAGAAACGTTAATTATTTAAGTTTCGCTTGTACTCAACTTCTTAGTCTTCAGGAGTAAAGAAGTAAAGGAGTTAAGACATTACCCTGACTATTTGCTGTTTATTGACGAACTAAGGCTCATGCTGAGGTATTCTGTATTGTCTTAACTACTTAACTACTGTCTACTTGACTACTTCAGAAAGTTGAGTGTAAATAAATTAAAGGAGGTGAAGATTATGAATGGGAATTTGTTGATAGCACTTACGGGATTCCTGCCAGCACAGGCACTGGCGGCGGATGTGAATGTCGATACGGTAAAGTTTGCCGCGAACATCGACTCCATAAGGCATGCCAACCCATCAGTGTTTCAGGCTACGAGCAGACACAGCAACCTCGACTCGCTGAAGGCAGAGGTAAAGCGCCAGCTGGAGTCGCGATACGGACAGCACTACGGCTGTGCATCGCTGTCGCTCACAGCCATCTGCGCCACGCTGGGCGGCAACACATACAGCGAACGGCAGCTCAGGGGATTGTCAGACTCTTTCTCTGGTGGCATAGGCCATACCTTCTCAGAGGGCACTTGCGGTGCCCTGAGCGGCGCAATCATGGCACTCGGCATGTATGCCAGCGGCGACAAGAAACTGCACCAGAAGATGGCGGCAGAGGTGTTTGAGGCACTGAAGAAGCAGGAAGGCACAGTGAAGTGTGGCGACATATACGGCAAATATCACTTTGACCACTGCGACGGATGTAACCTGTGCGCCATACAGAAAGTGATAGAGGTGCTGTATAATAACGGTGACATACAGACATCTACGGCGCAGCCATGGGCATCTGCCGCTACTCCTTTGCAGGATAGGTGACGAATACCGACTCTTGCGGTTGTAGCGACAGGCGGAAGGTGCCGTTGGCGTCGGCATGCAGGGTGCGACGTTTGCCCGTAAGATTGCGCCACAGGGTGATGCTCTGCGGATTATCTTTCAGAGAGAAGCGAATGTCGGCAGGAGAATCCTGCGTACTTGCGATATAGAATATATGACTGTGGAGGGTCTTGCGATGCGTGTGCACCACGTTCTCGCTGCCCTCCATAATCGTTATGGGGCGCACTACATTCTCGCCACTGCTCAGTATTGGTACGCCGGCGCTGCTAAGCGAATCGATAAGCAGTCGTGACTGCTCGCTGACGTGTGCCTTGTCGGCTATAAGCAGAGCCTTGTATGATATGCCGTCAGGTGTGACGAGGGCACCGTTGACGGGTTTCAGCCTGCCATGCAGCGCATCACCGGTGCAGACATCCCAGTCAAGTCCGTCAAGTCCTGCAGGCAGTCGGCTCGTTATGGTCTTCACGGGAACATCGTCGCCAAGGAAAACAAGCACGTCGGGAGCCACCATGCCTTGACGCAACATTACCATGGAGCGCGCAGCCTGAGTCCATACCGGCTTCATCTGCTGCCATTTAGGGTTAGAACGGTTGATGGCATACTCGCGTCCGGCTATATATGGGGATGTAACAGTCGCGTGGGGAATGTGAGGCGTGGCGCACACTACGAACTCCTGTGCGCCCATGGAGAAGGCAATGTTGCACACACGCATCAGGTCAAGAGGCGAATCCTTGTATTCGCAGTCGGTCATAGCCTCTGCCGATGCAATGGGCTTGCCATACAGATGGGCTGCGCTTGAACAATCCTTGACGTCGTAGGCACCATATCGCTGATAAGTCCAGAACTCTCCCTGCGGTTTGTCAACCACCTGCTTTACGCTGACGGCATCGCCTGTCATGCACAGCGCATTGCCTATGGCCTGAGCCGTAAACGTAAGTCGGTTGTCGGTGCATCGCTTCTGGAACGTTCCGAAGTAGTTCTCGCGTATGCAATCGCTGATAGTCTGGCGGTAATCATACAGCACTTTTGCTGTCTTCTCAGCAGATTCCACGACGTAGCCGGCAAGCACAGGCAGGAAAGGTGCAAGGCTATAGCCGCGACGCGACCTGAACTCTTGCATCATCAGTGGAGTCCAGTTCTGCGCTCCACCCTCGTGAGAGTCCATCGTGATACCTGATACGAGCGAACCGAGAGAGTCGATAATCACCTGTGTATAGCTGTCCCAGTGCAGGTTGGCAGCCTCTGCGGAAAGCTTGTCGCACTCATATCCCAGCAGGTTCTGCCTGCCATGCTTCGACTTCGCACCTGTAGTGACTGCTGCCAGACGCAGTATGCGCCAAGAACCCTTTGGTGCAAGCCATGTAAGAGAGTCGCCATGCACATAGTCCGTCAGGTCTATGATATCCTTTTGGCGTATCACCTCATTCATACTGTACTGCGGAGTGGCATCGCCGTCGTCAAAATCACTGTGAAGCCCAGTGCGCTCCTCCCAGCGGTCAACCTTTGCGGCAGAGCCGACGCTCCACTCCTTCAGCGTAGGAGCACCGTCAGCCTCGTTGGGTTTTACGCGCCAATACTTGCCATGCGTAGCGGGAAAGGCACTGGTGCGCACGAAGTGGCCACCCTGACTGCGATACATAGGTTTGATGGCAACGACGTCGCGCCACGTAATACTGTCATCGCTGGCCTGCAAAGTGCCCACATCCGGCAGAGTCTCAAAGCCATAGCCTGTGAACATACGCTCACCATATTCGTTCCTTACATCGGGCAGCATGCCCTGCATGGCACCGTTCCGTCCCTTGCCCTTGGCATTATACCGGGCAGTGAAGTGGCGCATCTTGTCGTCATCCTTTGCAGGGAAGGCAACCACAGCAATGTCGCGTACATATCCGTCGTTTGACTTAATGCTGAGCAAACTGTCCATGCCTATATCAATACGCTGAAGAGAATCCTTGCCAGACGGCTGCGACTGCACCACGCATTCAGCCGCCTGCACCCTCTGCATGGCATGTTGAGGGTCAATCCATCTGCCTCCGGCGCAGTAGCCGTTGGATATGTTCACCTCAAACGTCAAACCAGCCTTGCGAGCCTCGGTGGCAGCCAGGCGCAGGTGGCGCCACCACTCGGCAGAGAAAGCATCCTCTGCGCCGTTAGCCCTTGCATCCTTCGCATGGTTCTGGTCATAATACACCACACCGCCGAACCCCGCCTTGCGCAAAGCCTCCACGTCGGCCCTTATGCCATCATCGTCAGTATGTTCATAGCCAAAGAACCACCATGTCTTCATGCGACAGTCGCGGTCTGGTTCCTGCCATGTCTTGATGGGGAAACCGTCATCCTGCGCATGGGCAGCGACGGCGAATATAATGCTAAATATCAATGAAATGTATATATATGGCATGATGTATGAGATAAGGTGGGTTCTAATAATTCCCACTGTCAGATTTTTGAATTTGTTTCGAGGGCAAAATGTTAACTGATAAGGGAGCATAGCGGGCTATGTGACCGCAGAAGCTAGCAGTTTGCACCAAAAGAAAACAAAAATATGACATAATGTTATTCATGTAATTAACTAATTTAACTCGTGGGAATTTTTAGAACCCACCTTTAATCAGTAATATTACATCAAGGTTATAATGATACGATTCCAAGGGATAGGATGCTGATTCTTATTCCTTGGATTTTTTGTAAGACCTTGCAACATTCGATTGTAGTAGCACCTGT
>DGHL01000055.1 GCA_002392645.1 Prevotellaceae bacterium UBA3849 | reverse complement strand
TAACAGTTTGCACCGAAAGAAAACAAAAAGATGACATAATGATATTCATATAATTGACTAATTTAACTCGTGGGAATTTTTAGAACCCACCTTAACTTAAAAACAAAAATATTATGATTATTGACACATTAGACAATCTTAAGTATTATGTAGGCGTAAATCCACTTTTCGCCGATGTAGTAAAATTCCTTGAGGAGAATGACCTCGCAGCCCTTGAGCCTGGAAAGCACGAGATAAAGGGTAAGGACCTCTTCGTGAATATCATAAACCAGAAAGGCAAGACGCCTGATGAGGCTGTGATGGAGACACACAAGAATATGCTTGACATACAGATTCCTATCGACGGCGAAGAGACTTATGGCTACCTGCCATTGGAGGATATTACCGTTGAGGCAGAGTATAATGCAGAAAAGGACGTGACGAAGTATCCGGGTCAGCCAAGCTCAACATATGCTACCTGTCGTCCGGGTATGATGGCTATATTCTTCCCACAGGATGGACATACACCTTGTATATCTAATGAGGAGATGTTCAAGAAGGCAGTGTTTAAGGTCAAGGCGTAATGCCTTGGCCATAGACAAGGCTCATACCTAATATATAAACGCATATCTACATAAAAACCGTTGAATACCATGGCAGAGACGAAGAAGACTACTACCCGTAAGACCAACGCTGCAAAGACTGCGACGAAGACTAAGACCGCAAGCAAGAAAAGTGCTGCAGCAAAGAAAACTACAGAAGCTGCACAGCCAAAGCATATAGGAATAGTGCAGCGTGACCCTTGGCTTGAACCATACGAAAACGCCATACGTGGTCGTCATGATCATGCTGAGTGGATGATAAGTCATCTGACGAATAACGGCAAGACAAAGTTGACGGACTTTGCCACGGGCTATCTGTACTATGGACTTCATCGCACGGATAAGGGCGGATGGGTATTTCGTGAGTGGGCTCCGAATGCCACGGAAATTTATCTTATCGGAGATTTCAACGGTTGGAAAGAGAATGCTAAGTATAAACTTAAGAAATGCAAGAACGGGCAGGACTGGGAACTGAAGATGCCGGAAAAGGCAGTGAAGCACGGTGACCTGTATAAGATGCTCGTGAAGTGGGACGGCGGTCAGGGTGAGCGCATCCCGGCGTGGGTTCGCCGCGTGGTTCAAGATGAGGAGACGAAAGTATTCTCTGCACAGGTGTGGGCTCCTGAAAAGGAATACAAGTGGCATAAGAAGAGTTTCAAGCCAACGGTTGATCCCCTGCTGATATACGAGTGCCATGTAGGTATGGCACAGGATGCTGAAAAGGTAGGCAGCTATACGGAGTTCCGCGAGAATGTGTTGCCACGTGTGATAAAGGCGGGCTACAACTGCATACAGGTGATGGCTATACAGGAGCATCCATACTATGGCTCCTTTGGCTATCATGTAAGTAACTTCTTTGCACCGTCAAGTCGTTTCGGTACGCCAGAGGAACTGAAGGAGCTAATAGACTGCGCCCATCAGAATGGTATAGCAGTGATAATGGACTTGGTTCATTCGCATGCCGTGAAGAATGAGGTGGAAGGACTCGGTAACCTGTGTGGCGACCCTAACCAGTATTTCTATCCCGGTGACAGACGTGAGCATAACCAGTGGGACAGCCTGTGCTTTGACTATGGTAAGGATCAGGTGATGCACTTCCTGCTGTCAAACTGCAAGTATTGGCTTGATGAGTTCCATTTCGACGGTTTCCGTTTCGATGGTGTGACGTCAATGCTTTACTATAATCACGGACTTGGGGTTGACTTCGGCGGATATGGTGACTACTTCAACGGTGGTCAGGATGATAATGCTTTGTGCTATCTTGCACTTGCAAACAAGGTAATACACGAAGTGAACAAGAATGCCATCACAATAGCAGAGGAAATGTCAGGAATGCCGGGACTTGCCGCAAAGTTTGAGGACGGAGGACTGGGCTTTGACTATCGCCTGGCAATGGGCCTGCCAGACTATTGGATAAAGATGATAAAGGAGAAGAGCGATGAGCAGTGGAATCCGCGCGACATATTCTGGGAGATGACAAATCGTCGTCAGGATGAGAAGACAGTGTCGTATGCAGAGAGTCACGATCAGGCGCTCGTCGGTGACAAGACTATCATATTCCGCTTGATAGATGCCGATATGTACTGGCATTTCAAAAAAGGTGATGAGAATGACGTGGCCCGACGTGGCATAGCATTGCATAAGATGATACGTCTTGTAACGGCATCGACCATCAACGGCGGTTATCTTAACTTTATGGGCAACGAGTGGGGACATCCAGAATGGATTGATTTCCCACGTGAGGGCAACGGATGGAGCTGCAAGTATGCAAGGCGACAATGGAACCTTGTGGACAACAAAGAACTGTGCTACCATTGGCTTGGTGACTTTGACCGCACTATGATGGATGTCATAAAGTCGGAAAAGCATTTTAACAAAACTCCGGTGCAGGAAATATGGGTAAACGAAGGCGACCAGGTAATGGCGTTTATGCGTGGCAACCTGCTCTTCGTATTCAATTTCTCGCCGGTGCGTTCATATACAGACTATGGTTTCCTCGTACCGACAGGTTCTTACTCCGTAGTGCTTAATACAGACTCAAAGGAGTATGGTGGCTTCGGTTTCGCAGATGACAGCGTGACACACTTCACCAACTACGACCCAATGTATGTGGAAGACAGAAAAGAGTGGCTTAAACTATATATACCAGCTCGCTCTGCCGTAGTATTAAGGAAGAACTGAGAGACAGACACAGTTGTCAAAACAAGTCTCTGAAAGAAAAAAACAAGACAAGGATTATGTCAAACAACTCAAAAGATGGCTCTGTCACCCTTAAGGTGGTATGTGCCATCATTTTTATAGCGTTTGTAGTTTCGTATGTGTATTTTTACCAGTGCGATGTGCTGGCAATGATGCAATATGCGTGGTCGGACGGACTTAAACATTATGATAGGAATGTGGGTGCAGTGGTGATTACGGCAGTGTCAGTGGTGATTACGGCAGTGACTATAGCACTGAGCAGAATGCCTGGTAGGTATTATGCACTCAATTTCTATCCGGCACTTCTGGTGTTGGGAGGACTCACAGCCGTGCACAGGGAAGAAAGTGGACTGGTAAGTGTGTCATGGGGATGGTTCATACTGTTTTTGGTCTTGCTGGTAGGCAGTTGCGTATTGATACGTGTTGTAAGTAACCTCAAAGCCTATTCGCAGCCATTACGCAGTGTGGGCGTGTTCTCACATCTATGGTGGAAGAACTTTATGTATTTGCTGTTACCAATGGTGGTGACATGCATGATAGGAAATTCAGACCGCACGCTGCACACTCGTTTGGCAGTGGAGCGATTATGTATGCAAGGAGAATTTGCCAAGGCTCTTGAGACAGGGTATGCCCAATATGATAATGACTCGTCGCTTACCATGCTGCGAGCTATGGCGTTAGCTAAGACGCTTGGCACCGACAGTACAAGCATGATAGGAGAGAACTTGTTTAAATATGAGATAACAGGTAACTCACGTTCGTTGTTCCCACAGACAGATAAGTCGTGTGCCTTTATGTTAGGCAATGCCTACAACCTTTGGCAGACGATAGGTTTCGTGCCATACGACCAGAAAGAGGCGCCTGTGACGATACTGAAACGCCAGATAGAAAGAGAAAACCTGCGTCAGACGATGTATAAGGATACACTGCTTGACAAGGAATTCAGAGATTCTATAAGCAAACCGCTGTGTAAGCCTGTAGCCAAGGACTATCTGTTGTGTGCCTATCTGTTAGACAAAGACTTGCGTAGTTTCGTGAAACTGCTCGGAAAATGCTATGTGGTGAATGAAAAGATGCCGCAACATTATAGAGAAGCTTGTGTGTTGTACGGAAAGTTGACGGGAACGATGATGTATTCGGACCCAGCGGTGGAAGCTGACTATGCAGATTTCTTGTCGGTGATGCGTGCCAACCGTAATCCGGTATTACGTAAGTCTGCATTGCGTGACTCGTACTTCGGCACTTACTGGTATTACTATTATGAAAATACAAAGAAATAATAAAATATGTATAGGATTTTTTTGTCTTTAATTATAATGATGATTGTGACAACAGCGTCGATGGCGCAAGGAATGTCACAATATGATTTTAATGCTCCGTTTGGTTGGTGTGGATGCACATCGTTGACAGATGGAGATGCCTGTAAGGTGACAGGTGGTGGCGAGGGCTCAAGGGATACGCTCGTAAGCACAGGAGAAGATATGCGTAAGCAGATTACCAAGGCATTGCGTGAAAATGACATCGTTGTGCTTGATGGTAGTCATGGAGACTTTATCATATCGAAAAGAATAGAGATGGATGACCTGCGCGATAAGACTATCGTCGGAATAAACGGTGCACGCATCAGTACGCAGTTCAAGATAGATGCCGAGATACGAAACTTGTTGAATAGTAAGAATGTAAAGCAATATGTGTCAGCATCTACCGGCAACGGTGGCTTTATACTTAGCAATGGTAAGAAAGTAAAGGAGGAAAGAGAGTCAGTTGTAAGGCAGACGCTGATAGACTATCTGAAAGATGATAATGAAACCTATCGTGATGCCGGAGTGTTCTCGTTTGACAGATCAGAGAACATAATAATGCGTAACCTGACTCTTGTAGGTCCGGGCTCTATTGATGTAGGTGGCAGTGACCTCATGACTATATCGCATGCTTCAAAGCATATATGGATTGATCACTGCGACTTCATAGATGGCATGGATGGTAACTTCGATATCAATTCATACTCAGACTTCATTACGATATCATGGTGCAGGTTTAAATATACCGAGAATTCCTTTGATCATTCAAACACGAATCTTATAGGAAGCAGTGATCGTGAGTTTGGTAATGGCGAAGACAACCTCAACGTAACGTATTATGCATGCAACTGGGATAAGGGTTGCGACCAAAGAATGCCAATGGTACGTTTTGGTACGGTACATCTGCTTAATAACCTGTACAGTTGTGAAGGATGTACACGTGCGGTAAATCCACGATTCCACAGTGAGGTGTTGATAGAGGGAAACGTCTTTACAAAAGGAGTAAAGCGAATCTTTCAGCAGAACGATGCCAAATCCGTTGTATTCCGCAACAACAGCTATGCAGAGAAATTCAAGCAGCCTGCAGATTTGGGAAGCATGTCATTGCCATATAGTTATGCAGCAATGCCAGTGGACAGTGTAGAGGCTGAGGTGAGAAAATACTGTGGTGCTACGCTTGAGAACCCGCTTGAGATAAAATAGTGGGTAGATATGTTTGAAAAATAATCGTACCTTTATATTGTAGGGAGATAAAAAAGCAGAGTTAAATGGCAAAAACACAATCCAATTACCGTGACCGTGTTGATACTGGATTACAGGAGCCACGGCAATATAATGTGATATTCTATAATGACGACTTCACGCCAATGGATTTTGTCGTGATGGTGCTGAAAGTCGTGTTTCGCAAGTCGCAGGACGATGCCCAGGCACTGATGATGAAGGTGCATAAGGAAGGTAAGGCTGTGGCAGGTACGTATTCGCTCGACATAGCTGCAAGTAAGGCGAATAAGGCTACGCGTATGGCGAAGCAAGAAGACTATCCGTTGAAAATCAGTGTAGAGCAGGTGTGACGGTAACATCAGCGAAGTGTTTTTACATATTTGTGATATTGGATGGAAAAATACGGTTTTACGGAATTGACGGAGGATGCTGTCAGTTATGCGGCATTTTGGGCAAATAAAAGGAGAATGGAGTTTATTACTCCGGAGCTCGTGCTTGTAGGTGTGACGGTACAGATGCGTTTCGCCGCGCTTGCACGTATGGCTATGTTTGATGAAAAGGCACTGCGTCAGGAATTGCAAGAGTATAATGATAAAATAGACGTGATACCTGAGGGTGAGGATTATACATTGGAGATTTCCCTTCAGACGCATCAGGTGTTTGAGGAAGCGCAGAAATCTGCTGAGTTTTCGGGACATAGTAAGATAAACGTGCCACATCTTATACGTGGTATATTAATGTTACATGAATCCATGGCAACTTTCCTGCTGCATAAATATTTTGGCGACGACGATGCACGCATATTGGCGTTGTTCGCAGACGCATACGGTGACAGTGGTCGTGGAGTGGCAGATGGAAACGTGGACGACGGCAACGAAGGTGATGATGATAATGACGATTGGCTGAATATAGATGATGATACGGCAGATTCTATGGGCGCGGACAATTGGAAGCAGCTCGTGACATGTGTAAACGAGCAGGTGGCAAAGCATCATCCATTGATAGGCAGGGAGGAAGAGTTAGAGCGTACAATACATATTTTATGCCGCAAGGAAAAGAACAATCCGTTACACATAGGCGAGTCGGGCGTTGGCAAGACCGCGTTGGTTTATGGCTTAGCTGCCAAGATAGAGGCAGGAGAAGTGCCCGACAACCTGAAAGGTAGTAAGATATATTCTATGGATATGGGTACTCTTATTGCCGGAGCACAACTGAGAGGTGAGTTCGAGAAACGCCTAAAGATGGTATTGGAAGGAGTAAAACAGGAAGGCAACGGCATTATATATATAGATGAGATACATAATCTTATAGGAGCAGGTCAGATAGGTGATGGCTCTATGGATGCTTCTAACATGCTGAAGCCATATCTTGACGAGGGAACACTGCGCTTTATCGGCAGTACCACATACCAGGAGTATAATAGGTATATGGCGAAAAGTAAGGGAATAGTAAGGCGTTTTCAGCAGATTGATATACAAGAACCAAGTGTTGATGAGACTATAGGAATTGTCAATGGCTTGCTTCCTTCCTATGAAGCGTTCCATAAAGTGAAATACGATACAGAAGCGGTAAGGTATGCCGTGGAGAAGAGCGAACTGCTCATTGCTGATCGCTTCTTGCCGGATAAAGCCATAGATATAGTAGATGAGGCTGGAGCCTATAGAAAGCTACATCCGCTGATGTCTAAAAATGGCAAGCCAAAGCAAAACCGCTTCCAAATTGTTGATAAGAAGGTAATGGCAGAGATACTTGCTAAAGTATGCAAGATCGACGCAAAGGCATTATCAGAAGAGAGCAACGAACAACTCGAGACACTCTCTGCAAGAATTTCGGCACAGATATATGGCCAGGACGAAGCAATAAAGCACGTTGTAGAGGCAGTACAGATGTCGAAGGCAGGACTGCTTGAGGCAGAAAAGCCATTGGCGAGTCTGTTGTTTGTAGGTCCTACAGGTGTAGGTAAGACAGAACTCTGCAAGGTACTAGCCAAAGAACTCGGAATAGAGCTCGTACGTTTTGACATGAGTGAATACACAGAGAAGCATACCGTGGCAAAGCTTATAGGCTCGCCAGCCGGATATGTAGGCTATGAGGATGGAGGACTGTTGACGGACGCCATACGTAAAACCCCAAATTGTGTGCTGCTACTGGATGAGATAGAAAAGGCGCACTCGGATATATACAATATACTGCTTCAGGTGATGGACTATGCAAAGCTTACGGACAGTCATGGCAATAAAGCAGATTTCAAGAATGTAATACTTGTGATGACAAGTAATGCCGGTGCACAGTATGCCAGCATGGGAACAGTAGGTTTCGGCAACAATATGTCGCGTGGTGATGCAATGCTTCAGACGGTCAGGAAAACGTTTAAGCCAGAGTTCCTAAATCGTTTGTCAGGAACGGTGGTGTTCCGTGATATGGACAAGAAGATGGCAGAACTAATACTTGACAAGAAACTTGCCCAGTTGGCAGAACGCCTGAAAGCAAAGAACGTGACGCTTGAGTTGACGGCGGAAGCTCGTATGTTCCTGCTCGACAAAGGCTATACGAAACAATATGGTGCACGAGAGATGGATAGGGTGCTGCAGAATAACCTGAACCCATTGCTGATGAAAGAGATATTGTTTGGCAGTCTGAAGAAGGGTGGGGTGGCAAAGGTTACCTTGAAAGAAGGCATTTTGGCAGTATCGTAAATTGGCACTGCATTTGTAGTGTTGAAAGTGTATTAAATTAGAAAAATCAATTAAACGTAGAAAGTATGGAATACAGAGAATTTGACCGTATGGTGAATGAGGTGCGTGATGAGCGCGATCTGACACCATCAATAACATTTCCTGCCTTGATGCAGAAAGTTTACACATGGATGGCATTTGCCATGATAATAACGGGCGTTACAGCCTATGGAGTAGCAAACTCACCATCGCTCCTTGGTATGATCTATACTAATCCGGTAGTATTGTGGGGCTTGATTATAGCAGAATTCGCCCTCGTGTTTGGTATAACAGGTATGATAAACCGACTGAGCCTGACCACGGCTACATTGATGTTTGTGGCATATAGTGTGATAAACGGTGCTATGCTTTCAAGTATCTTCCTTGTTTATACAATGAACAGTATAGGTCAGGTGTTCTTCATCACTTCAGCCACGTTCGGAGTAATGGCGTTCATAGGCTACACAACGAAGACAGACCTTACGTCCATGGGTAAGATACTCTTTATGGCCTTGATAGGTATGATTATAGCAACGGTGGTGAATATCTTTGTCGGTTCAACGGGTTTGCAGACCGTGACAAGCTATCTTGGAGTACTGATATTCGTAGGTCTTACTGCATACGATTCACAGAAGATCAAACACATGCTCTATGAGCAGGAAGTTGCTGACGAAGGTGCTCAGAAGTTAGCCTTGATAGGTGCGCTCACACTGTACCTTGACTTCATAAACCTCTTCCTTTATCTGTTGAGGATTATGGGTAGCAGAAGAGATTAATAAAGTGAGATGTATTCGTAGGTGTTGCCTACGATGGCGAGGTATCTTTCAAAGTCCTCGCGCTTGATAACTACGGTGCCTCTGCAGTCGTTAGGATGAAACGACAGCAGGGGCACTTCTTTTATGTTCTCATCAAGAAACAGGTGTACCTCATGGTTAGTGTCATTGATGAGTCCGAAAGGTGACACACTGCCAGGCTCCAGTCCAAGATATTTCATCATGCGTTCTGCTGAAGCGAATGACAATTTGCCACATGATGGCAGACCTTGTGCCACGAGTGAAGCCTTCAGCCTATGCTCGAGGTCATGTATGTCAAGGTCATGATCACAATGCAGACAGACAAGATAGTGCTTGTTGCCCTTATGATTGCGAAAGAAGAGATTCTTACAATGTACGGATCCGTCATCCTTCCACCATTTTTTTGCTTCCTCTATGCTTTTACCCTCTGGGTGATTGTAATTAGTAAACGGAATATCGTGTTCACGTAGGAAATTAAGTACGGTTTCTTCTCTTGACAACATAAGTAGGATTATAATGTGAAATGTGAAAAATACAATGTGGGCAAGAATTCCAATTTTTCAATCTTGCAATTCTTCAGTTTTTCATTGACAGACTGATTCTGTTGCGCTTGCGGTCAACCTCTACCACGCGCACTTTTACGTGTTGGTGAAGGTGCACAACCTCCAGAGGGTCGCTTATATATCTGTCAGCCATCTGTGATATGTGCACCAGACCGTCCTGATGAACACCGACGTCAACGAATGCCCCGAATTTAGTAATGTTGGTGACAATACCAGGTAATATCATGCCGGCGATAAGATCTTCTGGCGTATGCACGTTCGGGTCAAACTCAAATGTCTCGATTTCTGCACGTGGGTCTCTGCCTGGTTTCTCCAATTCCTTCATTATGTCATTGAGTGTAGGCATTCCTACTTCTGCAGTGACGTATTTGCTAAGTTCAATTTCCTTGCGTTTGTCGGCAGACTCCATCAATGCCTTTACGGTACATCCGGCATCTTTTGCCATCTTCTCAACTATTTTGTAACTTTCAGGGTGTACTGCGCTGCTGTCAAGAGGATTCTTGGCATTGTGTATTCTAAGGAAACCAGCACACTGTTGGAAAGCTACCGAACCCAGACGAGGCACCTTCTTTAACTGAGCACGCGAGGTAAACGCTCCGTTTTCCTTACGGTAGTCTATGATGTTCTTGGCTAATGTCGGACCTAGTCCGCTGACGTATGTAAGCAGGTGCACGCTTGCCGTGTTCAGGTCAACACCGACAAGGTTCACACAACTTTCCACCGTACGGTCAAGACTTTGTTTTAGCTTAGTCTGGTCAACATCGTGCTGATATTGTCCTACGCCAATGGATTTCGGGTCAATCTTTACCAATTCGGCAAGAGGGTCGATAAGGCGCCTGCCAATACTTACGGCACCACGTACGGTTACGTCCTCATCAGGAAACTCCTCTCTTGCTATCTTTGATGCACTATATACTGATGCACCGTCTTCGCTCACTACGTAATATGGAATGCCCAGCTCTGCACGCTTTACGATGTCTGCCGTCTCGCGAGACGCCGTACCGTTACCTATAGCCACGGCTTCAGCATTGAACTTCTTTGCTATAGAGGCAAATCTGCTCATTGCATTTTGGGCATTACCCTGACTGCCGACAGCCATGACAACATCATGGTATAGCAGGTTACCCTGGGCATCAAGGCACACTACTTTACATCCGGTGCGAATGCCAGGGTCAATGCCCATTACCCTTTTCTGTCCGAGTGGTGCGGCAAGTAGCAATTGACGAAGGTTCTCTGCGAACACTCCGATAGCTTCCTCGTCAGCTTTTTGTTTTGAAATAGCGGCAAACTCATTCTCGATGGAAGGACACAGCAAACGCTTATATGCATCGCTGCAAGCTTCTTCCACGAGAGTCTGGCAAGCGCCTCTGCCGTGCACATACTGGCGTTGTAGGCGCTCTATGGCTTCGTCGTCATCCACGTTTATGGAAACCTTCAGTATGCCTTCGTCCTCTCCTCTGCGCATGGCGAGCAAGCGGTTACCGTTACAACGGCGTAAAGGTTCTTCGAAGTCAAAGTAGTCAGAATACTTTGCTGCCTCGTCGCTGTCTTTCTTCGTCTTCACCACCTTGGAAGTGATGTATGCGTCGCGCCTGAAAGCCCCGCGAAGCCTGTTGCGTGAGGTCTCATCCTCGCTGATCATTTCTGCTATGATATCTTGCGCACCTTTCAGTGCAGCGTCGACATCCTTGACGTCACCCTTTACGAATCGTGCAGCAGCGCGCTCAGGGTCGTTCTCACGTTGCAACAGTATGATGTTTGCAAGAGGCTCCAGACCTTGCTCTCGTGCAACCTGTGCACGGGTTCTGCGTTTTGGCTTGTATGGCAGATACAGATCCTCGAGCTCCGTTGAATCCCAGCAGGCATCAATACGCTTGCGCAGTTCTGGAGTCATCTTGTCAAGCTCGGTGATAGTGTTGATTATGGTTTCCTTCCTTTTGGAAAGTTCTTTCAGCTTGTCATATTTTTGTGAGATGTTGTCAATCTGCACCTCGTCAAGTCCGCCGGTGCGCTCTTTACGATAGCGTGAAATGAAAGGAATGGTACACCCCTCTTCAAGCAGTGATACCGTGTTCTCTACGCTCTTTGTACTTAAGTTTAGCTCTTTGGCTATTATGTTGATAAAATCGTTCATCTTGAGTTTCTGTCAGTTTAATTGCGTGCAAAGTTACTATAATTTTTTGAGTAATGGTACTTTGTTTGGGAAAAATTTTGCTATGTCAATAAAAGTTTGTACCTTTGCATGAACTTTACCACCTCTTTAATTATATACGACTGAAATTCTAAACATACAAAAACATAGAAGGAAATGGAGAAAAGATTACTTCTTGGTGATGAGGCGATAGCCCTCGGAGCAATTCATGCTGGATTAAGCGGTGTATATGCTTATCCGGGAACTCCGTCAACCGAGATTACTGAGTTTATTCAGACGAACGCCTATGCTCGTGAGCAAGGCATACGTTCTCGTTGGTGTACTAATGAGAAAACAGCCATGGAGGCTGCGCTTGGCATGTCTTACGCAGGCAAGCGTGCCTTGGTCTGCATGAAGCATGTCGGCATGAATGTATGTGCTGATGCTTTTGTCAACAGTGCTATCACGGGTGTGGAAGGTGGTTTGGTCGTTCTTGCCGCAGATGACCCTTCAATGCACTCTTCGCAGAACGAGCAGGATTCACGTTTCTATGGAAAGTTTGCCATGATTCCAGTGTTCGAACCTTCTACACAGCAGGAGGCATACGATATGATGTCTGTGGCATTTGATTTCTCTGAAGCGATAAAGGAACCGGTGCTTCTGCGTGTCGTTACTCGTCTGGCTCACTCTCGTGCGGGTGTCGTGGTGAAGGAGCCAAAGGCACAGAACCCTATGCACGCTTCTGAAGACCAGTGGGTGTTGCTGCCAGGTATAGCTCGTAAGAAGTATGATGCCCTGATAGAGAAACAGGACGCAATGCTTATGACGGCTAACAAGTCAGAGTTTAACAAGTCAGAGTATTCTGACTCATCAGATAAGAGCGCAAAGACAGGTATCGTTGCATGTGGCATCGCATACAACTATGTCAAGGAAGCTCTCGCTCTGTTGCCAAAAGAAAAGCAGGCACTGTACAATATAGAGAAGGTGTCACAGTATCCACTGCCAGAGCAGCGCATACAGATGCTGGCAAAGGAAAGTGGCAAACTGCTTGTCGTAGAAGATGGCCAGCCTGTAGTAGAGCAGGACGTAAAGGCTCTGCTGGGTACAGGATATATCGTTACAGGCAGACTTACCGGTGCGTTGCCACGTACGGGTGAACTTACACCAGACTGCGTAGCTGCGGCATTGGGCGTTGAAGCTCCACAGCTGAGGGAGCCTGCTAAGAATCTTGCAGGTCGTCCGCCACAGCTTTGTAAGGGTTGCGGTCACCGTGATGTATATGCTGCGCTTAACAAGGTGGCAGAAGAATATCCGGATCACCGCATCTTCGGTGATATTGGATGCTACACACTTGGCGCGCTTCCTCCATTCAAGGCGCTTTCAAGTTGTGTTGACATGGGTGCGTCAATCACTATGGCAAAGGGTGCTGCAGATGCAGGATTGTTCCCTGCCATAGCTGTTATCGGCGACTCTACGTTTACACACTCAGGTATGACAGGCTTGCTTGATGCAGTTAACGACAAGTCAAACATCGTAGTGGTAATCTCAGATAACCTTACTACAGGTATGACTGGTGGTCAGGATTCTGCCGGCACTAATAAGTTTGAGGCAATCTGTCTTGGTCTTGGTGTTGAGCCTGAGCACGTTCGCGTCGTTGTTCCTCTGCCAAAGAATATGGAGGAGATTACACGCGTTATTCGTGAGGAGATAGAGTATAACGGCGTTTCTGTTATCATACCACGTCGTGAGTGTATACAGACAGCGGCGCGCCATGCACGCCAGAAAGCGAAAGAAAAGAAGGAGGCTAAGTAAATGAAAAAAGATATAATACTTTGCGGTGTGGGTGGACAAGGTATCCTCTCAATCGCTACCATTATAGGTGAGGCTGCTACAAGGGCTGACATCAACCTTAAGCAGGCAGAGGTGCACGGAATGAGCCAGCGTGGCGGTGACGTGCAGTCAAACCTGCGCCTGTCAACGGAAACTATATATAGTGACCTTATTCCATTGGGTGGTGCAGATGTCATCATCTCAATGGAGCCAATGGAGGCATTGCGCTATCTTCCATACTTGTCAAAGGACGGCGTGATTGTGACAAGCAACAAGCCATTCGTAAATATTCCTAACTATCCGGATGAAAAGGCATTGTTCGACGAACTGGCATCACAGCCAAACGTCGTGCAGCTTGACATTGAGGCAGTTGCCTCAGAGGCAGGTTCTGCACGCAGTGCCAATGTAGTGTTGCTTGGTATGGCAGCCAAATACATAGAGATTGTATCTGCAGATGCACTCCGTACGGCTGTCGCTACAATCTTTGCTCGTAAGGGCGAGGCAGTGGTAGAGGCAAACTTAAAGGCTTTCGACAAGGGTGCCGAGGCAAGCAAGTAACTTCATAATTCATAAATCATAACTTTGTAATAAGGTATGTATAGAAGAGAATTACCAGATTGGAAATCAGAGTATCTCGACCCAGAACTCGAGACAATGTCTCTGGAGCAGATAAAGGCTCTTCAGGTAGAGCGCCTGAAAGCTACGGTTGCTCACTGCATGAATAATCCTATTTATAAGAAGAGGCTTGAGGAGGCAGGCGTTACACCTGAGAATATAAAAAGTGTGGACGATATCCGTCGCATACCTTTCACCACCAAGCAGGATTTGCGCGACAATTATCCTTTCGGGCTGGCATCGGTGCCTCTGACAGAGTGCGTACGACTGCATTCATCGTCAGGTACTACGGGCAATCCTACCGTGATACTCCACACGCAGAAAGACCTTGACGAGTGGGCCAATCAGGTAGCCCGTAACCTTTGGATGGTAGGCCTGCGTCCTAATGACGTCTTTCAGAATTCATCTGGCTACGGTATGTTTACCGGTGGTCTCGGCTTCCAATATGGTGCAGAGCGACTGGGTATGCTTACCATACCGGCAGCGGCAGGTAACTCACTGCGCCAGATAAAGTTCATGAAGGATTTCGGTACCACGGCACTGCATGCAGTTCCTTCATACGTCACCCGTCTTTATGAGGTGATGCAGGAAACGGGTGTAGATCCACGTAAGGATACAAAGTTGAAAGTGCTTGCCATCGGTGCAGAGCCACATTCTGAAGAGCAGCGCAAGCGTATAGAGCAGATGCTGGGCGTGAAGGCTTACAACTCATTCGGTATGAGTGAGATGTGCGGCCCTGGCGTTGGCTTTGAGTGTAAGGAGCAGAACGGATTGCACTTCTGGGAAGACTACTATATCGTGGAAATAGTAAATCCGGAGACATTAGAGCCAGTGCCTGACGGCGAAATTGGTGAGTTGGTTCTTACCTCCATCAACCGTGAGGCTATGCCGTTGCTGCGTTATCGTACCCGTGACCTTACCAGAGTTATCGGACGCGGTTGCCCATGTGGCAGAAACCACGTGCGTCTTGATCGCATGAAAGGCCGTTCTGATGACATGATGGTGCTGCGCGGCGTGAATATCTTCCCAATTCAGATAGAGAAGATACTTATGCAGTATAAGGAGCTGGCAAGCAACTATCTTATTACTCTTACCACAGACGAGAACAACGACAATATGACCGTTGAGGTTGAACTTGAGGAATTGTTCACTGATGACTATCAGCGTCTGGCACAGTTGCAGAAGAGTGTTACACGTGCGCTTAAGGATGAGATATTGCTTACTCCTATCGTGAAACTCGTACCAAAGGGTACGTTGCCTACAAGCGAGGGTAAGGCTGTCAGAGTGATTGACAAGCGAACCGTATATCAATAATGTTTATAGAATAAAGTTACATTGTGAGGGGTGAATATTGATGGTCACATCCGATATTTGCCCTTCAATATTTTTTATATAGGCTATTATGACAGTAAAACAGATTTCCATATTCATGGAGAATAAGAGCGGAGCACTGCTCAATGTTCTCAAGTTGCTGAGAGATAATGAAATCAGCATCGTGATAAGTAATGTCAGCGATACGGCAGACTTTGGTATTTACAGAATCATCTGCAGCGACACGGAGAAGGCTTTCAAGATCCTTCGTGAAAAGAATATCAATGTAACGTTGACAGATGTTCATGCTATCCGACTGAAGGACAACAAGGTCGGTGCGGCAGCTGACGTCATGGCGCTTATTACCGAGGCAGGCGTTGGAATTAAGTATATGTATTCATTCCTTTTCGATGGAAAGGGCGTACTGATATTCCGTGCTGACAATGCAGAGAAAGCCAATGAGGTGATAATGCTTAATAAACTCGACTTCCTTTCGGAAGCGGATTTGAAACAATAGGTAGGTACGATACAACACACATAAATATTATAAGCTTTAAGATGAAAAGATTATTCATGGTGGCATCTGTATTTGTAATGGGTGCCTTGGCGCTGAGTGCCGAGACAGTGATGTCTGAAAACTCAGAAGCAGCTGTTCCTGAGGAAAATGTGAAAGAGTTCAATATCTCCTCTGCTGCAACGGAGATGAGTATGTTGGAAGAAAAGAATGCACTTATGGCTGCTCCTGCCGACAAGGAAGACAAGGACGTAGCATATTGGGCACAGTCAGTTCTCTCTCGCATTAAGGTATTGGGATATGCGCAGGCAGGATATACTGCTACTTTCCAGGAGAACGGACGAAACGCCAATACTTTTGACATGAAGCGTGTAGTAATGATGCTCGGTGCAGACATTGCTCCGCATTTCTATGCATTCATCATGCACGAGTTTAAGGCTGGCAATCTGCTGGAGTACTATATGGAGTACCGTCCATCAAAGGCTATCAACTTCCGACTCGGACAGTCAAAGACTGAAATCTCAATGACTAATCCTCTCTCTCCACGTATCTTTGAGAGCATTAACTGTGCTCCTATGGGTATTTCATGGCTTTGTGGTTCTGACCCTCTTATGAGTAATGGCTCTGGTCGTGATATGGGACTGATGATGTATGGTGATCTGTTCAAGAATCACCTTCGTTATGTTATCGAGGTCGTTAATGGTGGACAGATAAACAAAAACGACCAGAACAACCAGAAGAACATCATTGCCAAATTAGAGTACAAGCCAGTTAAGAACTTCCGTGTATCTGTTTCTGGCCAGAAGGGTTATGGCTGTGCCGTTACGGAGTCAGCATATAACGACGTAGTGCGTATGCAAAAGGTAACAGAGGCAGGCATTGAGACTTTGGCTCCGGTTACTTATCACATAGCAAAGGGCGAGACTTATCGTCAGGACCGCTATGCAGTAGGTTGCGAGTGGATGTCAAGCATAAAGGGAAACGACTACTTTAAGAACCGTTGCACCGTCGTTCGTTGCGAGGCTATAGGTGGTCGTGACGGTGAGTGCCATAGCTTCGGCGCATACGCTTCGCTTACCCAGCCGGTATATAAAGGCATGGACGTCGTGGCGCAGGTAGATTACTTTAACCGCAATACCGATATGAAGTATAAGCAGACCGACCTCCTCCTGGGTGTCCAGTACTGGATGCACAGCAAGTGTCGTGTGCAGGCACAATACAACTATAGCATACTGAGCGATGAGATGAAGGCTGTGGCAGGTGTACCAGGCAACTACGGTAAATTCATGGCCCAGGTACAGTTCTCTTTCTAAAGAGAGTAAATCGAGATTTTAATACACAAACCAATAATAAAATAAGGTGGGAGCTATTTGCTCCCACTTATACTAACTTCCTAAATATTATGTTGATAAAGATTATCCTAACGCTTATCTTCCTCTGCGTCACAGTGGCAGTGGGAGTGTATTCACGCCGTCAGGCTAAGACGGTGGAAGGTTTCGTTCTTGGTGGTCGTTCAGTAGGTCCGTGGCTTACTGCGTTCGCCTTTGGTACTTCTTATTTCTCAGCCGTGGTATTCGTAGGCTATGCCGGACAGTTCGGCTGGAAATACGGTATGTCGGCAAGTTGGATAGGCATAGGCAATGCCGTCATTGGTTCGTTGCTTGCATGGCTTATCCTTGGACGTCGTACCAAACTGATGACGCAGCATATACAGTCGCGCACCATGCCTGACTTCTTCGGCACTCGCTATTCTGACGAATGGCTCCGCGTTATTGCGTCAATCATCGTATTCGTATTCCTAATTCCTTACACTGCCGGTGTATATATGGGTATCTCCAAGCTCTTCGAGATGGGATTCGGCATACCATACGAGTATTGCGCCATTGGCATGTCGGTGCTCACCGCCGTCTATGTCATCCTCGGAGGCTACAAGGCTACTGCCATCAACGACTTCATCCAGGGCATCATAATGCTTTTCGGCATCACCACCGTTATTGCCGTGGTGCTCAACAATCAGGGCGGCTTCGTTGAGGCTTACCACAAGATGGCTGAGATGACTCCTAATGCTGACGACCTGTCGCAGCGTGGCAAGGAGTTGTATGCCAATTTCCAGCCAGGCGACTTCGCTTCGCTGTTTGGTCCTAACGTGATGAGTCTGGTGGGCGTAGTGGTACTTACTTCACTCGGAACATGGGGACTGCCACAGATGGTGGGCAAGTTCTACAGTATCACTGACGAGTCGGCTATCAAGCGCGGCACGATTATCTCTACCATATTCGCATTCGTAGTGGCTGGTGGCTGCTATTTCCTTGGCGGCTTCGGACGTCTGTTCGTGCCTACAGCATTCAATGCTGAAAAAGGAAAGTTCGTATATGACAACATCGTGCCTACGATGCTTGAAACACTGCCCGATGTGCTCATAGCACTCGTTATCCTGTTGGTGCTCTCTGCATCAATGTCAACACTCGCCGGACTCGTGCTTACGTCTTCGTCAACCATGACGCTCGACCTTATCTATCGCGATAAGAAATCGCAGATAGGCGAGGTGGAAGGTGGTGAGATTGACGACACCGTTGCCGAGAAGATAGAGCGCCGCAAGGTTGTCATCATGCGTGTGCTGATTGTATTCTTCATTGCACTGTCATTGATGATAGCACTCAACCCGCCACAGTTCATTGCCCAACTCATGGGTATCTCATGGGGTGCATTGGCAGGTGCCTTCCTCGCTCCTTTCATGCTCGGACTCTACTGGAAGGGTGTCACCCGTCTGTCTGTATGGGCATGTTTCGTTTGGGGTGTGGGCATCACGGTGGTAAACATGCTTCTTGGCAATCCAATCAATCCTATTGACTGTGGTGCCATAGCAATGGTTGGCGGCTTCATCGTCGTTGCCGTCGTCAGCCTGTTTACATCCAAGATGAAGAAGGAAACCGTTGACGAAATATTTAAGTGCTATAAATAGAAGGAGTTAAAGGGAGTTAAGGGGAGTTATCACTCCGCTGCGCTCCGTTAAGGAGTTAAAGGACATTACGTGAAGCTTTCGACAGTCTAACACATTTGTCCCTTAACTTCCCCCTCGCTCGGCACGCAGTGACGCTTGCGTAAGCAAGAACTCCCCCTAACTCCTCTTAACTCCAACATCAAAAAGAGCAGGTTGAAAACCTGCGGGAATTGAATTAAACAAATGGCAACACTGAAGGACATACTAAATAACGGCGATAAGTTCGCACGCGAAAACGGCATACAACTGACCGAGGTGCGTGAGGGCTTCGCACGCGCCGAAATGACTGTGGAGGAGCGTCACCTCAATGCTGCGGGTGTTTGTCAGGGCGGAGTATATTTCACCCTTGCCGATCTCACCTTTGCCGCTGTCACAAATTCTCACGGACCTGTAAGCCTTGGCGTACAGAACAGTATCACCTATCTGCAGTCCGCACGCAAGGGCGACCGCCTGATAGCTGAGACGGAGGAGACGTTCAACCATCACCGTCTGCCGTTCTGCCAGACACGTGTTACCAACCAGAATGGCGACCTGCTCTGCGTCGTCTCAGGTTCGGCATACAGAAAGAAAGACGTATTCCCGTTTGACAGTCTGCAATAATCTGATTAGCCAACAACTCCATTTTACCCCTACATTTGCGAACAAATGAAACACTCATTTGAGATGCAGAATAGAGGTTAAGGAATGTTAATACGGCCCCGTTTCACAACTTTTTTGGTTGTGCAACGGGGCTTTTTCGTGTAAAACGATAGCTTTTACGCTCCTATTTGCGCACTTTCATGCTCTTATTTGGTAGCTTTTAGCTGGTAAAAGCTATCAAATTACAAGGTAAAAGCTATCAAATTACATTTTTATCGCCTTGCTTTTTTCTTTCAAATTGGTGTAAACAGTTTATAATCAATGCTTTGATAAAAATTCAAAATTAGACCGTTTTTCAGAGCAAAATTTGTTTTCGTGATTTTTATCGCAAGGATTCGCAAGTTAAATACGTTCAGATTACAGAATTGTCCCCCCCCTTAAAATTTTGTAGTTTCAGAAAAAGTTAGTAACTTTGCAAATGGAATAAACTACAAGCGACTAATGGATAATAACGAACGCTACATAAACCCATATACCGATTTCGGTTTCAAGAAACTGTTCGGTACGGAGATTAACAAGGACTTGCTCATCAGTTTTCTCAATGCACTGTTTCATGGTGAGAAGGGTGAGATTACCGACGTGCGCTACCTTAACGGTGAGCACCTCGGTGAAGGATATGGCGACCGCCGCTCAA